>JAYTRB010000808.1:0-2831 GCA_043746425.1 Planctomycetia bacterium | reverse complement strand
ATCGATTTGACAACGGGCGAGCCGACGCCGCACGGCAGTCTTGAAACCCGTGCCCGCGAAACGGCTGCCGCTACCGAGCTTCTCGATCTCGACTGGCGCGACAATCTGGGGCTTCCCAACCGCAGCCTCGAACCGACGCTGGCGGCTCGACGCGCTCTGGCGGGGGTCTTTCGCACGACGAGGCCGAAAATTATCTTTGCCCCGTTTTGGGAAGACGCTCATCCCGATCATCTGGCAGCTACCCAATTGGTCGATGCGGCCCGATTCTGGTCGAAGTTGTCCAAAAGCGATCTGGCCGGCGAGCCCTATTGGCCGCCAAAAGTTCTCTATTATTTCAGCATCCACTTACGGATTCATCCGCAGCCGTCGTTCATTATGGACATCAGCGACCAGATCGATTTGAAGATGCAGGCCATCGCGTGTTACGAAAGCCAGTTCGTCACCGGCCGGTCGCAAGATTTTCCCACTTCCCTCGACGACATTCGTGATCGTTCGCGCTACTGGGGTTGGAGCATCGGAACGCGCAGTGGCGAACCGTTTACCAGCCGCGAAGAGCTGGGATTGAAGAGTCTGACCGCGATTCTGTGACGGTGCGAGCGAATTGTGAGCCGTTCGGCCGGAGTCGTCCCGAATCTTTCGGGATTCTGCCACAAACGCTAGACAAATCCTCTCAAAACGGTCATCTATAGAGGTGAGAGGCTCAGGCGAACGAGACTTCCCTTGAATGCATTTGAAGAGACTCACTTTCCAGCACGGGTCAGAAACTGTGCCGCGGCGCTGGCACGGGACGGAGTTTCTGCGCTCGCTGAATTGTTTGATCTGGTCGCGTCGCGGTCGGTGCGTTACGCGCAGGCTTTGACGCGACACCAGCAGGATGCCGAAGATGCTCTGCAGGCGGCCTTTGTGCGGGTGGCGCTTTATCCTCGAGGGCTGGCAGAGGCCGAATATCCTTGGGCTTACCTGCTGCGGATCGTGCGGAATGAGGCGCTAAAGATCGTTCAGAAGAAGCAGTCCGACGATTGGCGGCCAGAGCACGCACAATCGTGCGCAGAGGATTCGCCGATCGATTTTGATGCCCGGACGCTGGTGCACCGCTCGCTGGAAAAACTTCCTGCTAGCCAGTCAGAAGTGGTGGTGTTGAAAATCTGGGAGGGAATGACGTTCGCAGAGATTGCTGCGGTGCTGGGGGAATCGCCGAACACGGCCGCCAGCCGGTATCGCTATGCTCTGCAAAAACTGACTCAATACCTGCAGCCGCTGGCGGACGAGGTGCGTTCTGACTGAGGTATTTTATGTTTAACGAAGAGATTTTTAGAGAAGAAGAGATGTTTCGAGAAGAAGATTTGGCGCGCCTCGCTGAGCTGCCGACATTGTCGCCCGAACTGCGGGTGCGGATGTTAGCGGCAGTCACTGAAGCCCGCCAGCGCCGGTCGCAGGGACGGCGGGTGCTGGCCAGTCTGCTGGTGCTGTCTGCGGCCATGGTGTGGGGTGCCTGGACAGGCCCCTTGTCGATCATGTCCAATCCATCGGCCATGACGAGCGTCGCTCCCGTTTCTTTGAGGGGCACGACGGCACAGGATTCGTCCGGATCGGCTTTTTCGATTGTTCACGGTGTGTCGATTGTTCACGGGGCATTTACGGATTCGTCATCAACCACGACGTACAGCCGTAGTGACCGGCTTGTCTCCGCCATGGGAGACGACTGGCTAATGGTCGATGCCGAGCTCAAGTCGCGCGAAGAATTCACGCGACGCGTGCAGATGTAAGTTCTTACAGGAAGTCGGATGGAACTCCTGGCGGCAAAGTTTCAGCAGAATCTGCCCCGTCTCGACGCGAGCGATCCGCAATATGTGCCCCAGCTTGTCGCGGCGATTCTCGCCGCGGCTCGCGGCTCGCATGCCACTGACATTCATCTGGTTCCTGCCCTCGACAGCCTGGAAATGCACTGGCGGATCGATGGCGTTCTGCAACACCTTGCCCGATTCACGGCGCCGCTCGCACCACGCATTGTCGCGCGGCTGAAAGTACTGGCACAGCTTCTGACGTATCGCTGCGATGTGCCGCAAGAGGGACGGCTTTGTGGTTCGGCCGAAGAAACGGCCGACGAAGTCCGCATCAGCACGTTTCCCACCTTGTTCGGCGAAAAAGTGGTGGTGCGGTTGTTCGCCGGTGCCGGAAAGTTCCGCCAGCTTGACGAACTGGGAATGCCGGCCGAAGTGCTCGAGACATTGCGCCGGTTGCTCGAAGAAACGGGGGGCGTGATTCTGGTGACGGGGCCAGCGGGCAGCGGCAAGACCACGACGATTTACGCGGCGCTTCGGGAATTGGCAGACAAAACGCACGGTGGCCGGAGTCTGGTATCTTTGGAAGACCCGATTGAAGTGGTTGTGCCCGGCGTGGCCCAATCGCAGGTTAATCCCGTGGCAGGATTTGACATGACTACTGGCTTGCGGTCGCTGTTACGACAGGATCCTGAAGTGATGATGGTTGGAGAAATTCGCGACCGGGGAACTGCTGAAACCGTATTTCAGGCAAGTCTGACAGGCCATCTCGTGCTCACCACCTTTCACTCCGGCAGCGCAGCGCAGGCGATCAATCGCCTTTCAGATATGGGCATCGAACCGTATCTGTTGCGTTCAGGGGTGCGGGCGATTTTATGCCAGCGATTGCTGCGCAGGCTGTGCAGCTGCGCTTCGACGTCGGCCGATGTCGAGGCGCGCCTGGGGTTGCCAGTCGGCGTCGTGCGCATTCCTGCGGGCTGTTCCGAATGCGGCGGCACGGGCTATCGCGGGCGATTCGTGCTGACCGAAATGCTGCTGCCGCAGCAAAGC
>JAYTRB010000807.1:0-1977 GCA_043746425.1 Planctomycetia bacterium | reverse complement strand
GCCTGGCTGCTCGATGAAGGCTACCGGGGCGAAATGGAATGCATCATTGCCAAGATCTTCGGCAGCGAGGCTCAGAAAGAAGCCGCCATTGAATTGCTGATGAAGACACACGGCGGTCGCGCTTTCCTGCACGGCCACCTGTTTGGCGACCAGGTTCACGAGTTTCTCGCCCCCTGTATCTACGAGGGTGAAGGAGAAGTGCTCGGAATGGCGTTTCTGAAATCGCTGATTAAAGAGCACGGCAAGCAGTTCTTCGAGCCAATTGGCCGCGCGCTGCAAGCGACAGGAATCCGGCAGTTCAATCCTGCGAATCCTGTCCACTGCTGGAAGTTGCGACGGGCTCTGGTTCCCTACGGGAAATGGCGGGTCCAGCAGCAATTTGGCGGATCCAGCATCCAGCTCCCGCGCCTTCCAGAAAATTTACGGGTGCACGCCGAGTTCGCCGCACGCGGTTTGCAGAAGAGCCGCTTGTGGATCGACACGCTGATGACCAAACATCAACTGAAGCTCGCCGACCGGCAATGCGCCATGGCCGAATTGTCTCAGCGCATTCAGGATCTGGTGGTCATCCTGACGACGAGTCTGTATGCGGGCAAGCAGAACGACGAGATTGTCCGCAGTGCTGCCGATGTCCTCTGCCAAGACATGCGCCGCCGCCTGACCGGTGCGCGGCCGATAAATCAGTATTTTCGCACCGTCACGAAATTAGGCGAAACGATTGCCGAGGGCGGGTTTAAGTCACTCGCTGGCGTTGACGCCGCCGAGATTCTGATGCCTTACGAACAACCTCGAGACAATTGAAAGCCTCCAGATCGCGTCGCGAATCGGCACATGTGCGGCATTGCGTTTCGCGGCTACTTGAATCAGATTTGTCGTAATGCGAAACGACTCGTCGCACACCTTTCGTTTCGCGGCCTTCCTCATCCCTTAGCATTCGGACACTGTCATGGCCAATGTGTTTGTTCTCGAAGAACTTCCCGGCCCGATTGCCGTGCTGACGTTCGACACGCCCGACAAAAAAGTGAACACGCTGTCGCGTGCCGTTCTGGAAGAGCTGGGGCAGATTGTCGCGCGGCTCGAAAAACGAACCGATCTGCACGGATTGCTCTTTCGCAGCGGAAAAGCCGGGCAGTATGTTGCCGGCGCTGAACTTAAAGAACTCGGCGCCCTGGTGCATCTGCCGCCCGAAATGCTCAAAGCTTCGCTGCAAGGGGGCCACCAGCTCTTCGACCGCCTGAGTAATCTCCCGTTCCCCACGGTAGCCCTTATCGACGGCCCCTGCATGGGGGGCGGCACTGAACTTTCGTTGTCGCTCGACGAGCGGCTTGCTTCCGACAGTCCGAAAACGAAGATTGGCTTGCCCGAAGTGACGATCGGGCTCATTCCCGCCTGGGGGGGCACGCAACGCCTGCCGCGACTCATCGGATTGAACGCGGCTATCGAGATCATTTGCACGGGCGAGCCGGTCACTCCGCAGCGGGCCGCGGCCCTGGGGCTGATATTCGACGCTGTTCCCGCCGAAAAGCTAATCGAAGAAGGCTGCCGCGTAATCGAGTTTCTGTTCCAATCGGGGGAATGGGAAAAGAGCCGCCAGCGCCGCCGACAGCCGCTGGGGCTCAGCGAAGACCAGATGCAGTTTGCCTTTGCGTGTGCCGCGGGGCAGATCAAAGCCAAGACCAAGGGACAGCCCTCCGCGGCGCTGGTGGCCTTAAAGTCGATGCAGCGCGGTGTCACCCGACCGCTCGACGAAGGGCTGGCCATCGAGCGTGACGTGGCGCTGGAAGTTATCGGAACCGAAACGAATGCCAACCTGATCGGCATCTTCTTTATGAATACGGCCCTCGCGCGCGATCGCGGCATCGACGACCCGAACGTACAGCCCCGGCCGGTACGGCGCGCGGGTGTTCTGGGATCGGGTCTGATGGGGGCGGGAATTGCCACGGCACACGCCCGTAGCGGCATCCCCTGCGCGATGAT
>JAYTRB010000806.1:0-1751 GCA_043746425.1 Planctomycetia bacterium | reverse complement strand
CCCATACCACCCATGCCGCCACCCATGCCGCCCATGCCACCACCCATGCCACCCATGCCACCGCCCATTCCTTGACCACCGCCCATACCGCCCCCCATTCCACCCCCCATCCCGCCCATGCCGCCAGCTGCGCCACCGCGGCCGCCGCCGCCGCCAAATCCTTGCTTCAACACCTGCACGGCCGCCACCGCGATTGGGAACTTGACCGTGATGGGTTTATCAGTTTTATTCTCGATGAAGACATTCCCTTCGAGCGAGTTCTTGGGAATCAAAGTCGCTTCGATTGACCCGTGTTCGATTCCATCGAACAAGTCAACAACCGGCGCCGAGGGATCAACCGTGAGCCTCTTAATCGGCCGCAATGGCTTCTTCGTCGCGGCGGTCAAACTCGCTGTCAGTAACAAGCAGGCGCACAACGTCACTATTCCCGACCGCAGGGCCAGACGCGATTTGAAGGAAGGAAGTCGCATTTTTGTTTCCTTTTTTCGATCACCACACGGCTTAGGGCCACGGACGGGGCACCCGCCCGCTTTATCTCGAATCGGCCGGTGCACCGCCAAAGCCTGGCGCTCAGCGCACCCTGAGCCTTTCAAGCTACACTTTCCTCTATCTAGTGTATCGCACACGGCACGCCGAATGCAATAAAAAGTCAGACCGGCAAGTCGTTTTTTCCCAAGGATCGCGTGCAATCGGCATTCCCTGCGGAATTCGCGGGCGGCAAACGTCGCCGTCGATCTTACCGCACCGGAAAAATCGCTGATCTCGGCACGAGCCATCCATCTTAAAGGCGTTACGCCTGCTGAAGCGCGTGCCCGATCGTCTGTCTGGGGCACCTTGGCCTGCAATCGTTACTAGCAGCCATTTGGCCGGCAGACTTGCGTCGCCCACTCAAGCGGGAGATAAAACGGGGAATGCTCGAAATTGATTCTCACAACGCAGTGGCCTACCTCTACGACCAAGGCCGGCTCGACCGGCGCCTCACGGCCCGCGCCGAGTTGCTCGCCTGGGGAGTATCGAATGCCGTATTGCGCATCGATCCCGATGGCGGAGAATCACTGGTCCTCAAGCAGTCGCGGGCCCAATTGCGAACGAAAGATCCGTGGTTCAGCCGCCTCGACCGCATCTGGCGCGAGGTCGAGGTCATGCGACTCGTGCAACCGCTCTTGCCCGAAGGAGTCATTCCGCGGGTGCTATTCGAAGACCGCGACAATTTTTTGTTTGGAATGGAAGCCGCACCCGCCAAGCATGTTGTCTGGAAGCAGTTGCTCCTGGAGGGTCAGGCTGACAAGACTGTATCGCGGCGGCTGGGAACTTACCTCTCAACGATTCATCGCGAGACTGCAGACCGACCAGATCTGCGAGCGCAGTTTGGAAACACCGAAGTCTTCGTGCAATTGCGCGTCGACCCCTTCTATCGACGAATTGCCGCGGTCTCGCCGACGGCCGCTCCACACATTGAACGCCTGATCGCCGAAATGTTTTCTCTGCAGGTTTGTCTTGTGATTGCCGACTTCAGTCCCAAGAACGTCTTAATTGCCAACCAGCAAATCGTGCTGGTCGATTTCGAGACGGGCCACTACGGCGATCCGGCCTTCGACCTCGGCTTCTTCTTGAGCCACCTTTTGCTCAAGTCGATTCGACATGCGACCCGGTTCGCGCAGTATACCGCGTTAACCGACGAATTCTGGCGAACCTATCTCGAGGGACTGGCGGAATTGTCGACTCACGCAGCATTCGTCCCCCGTGAAATC
>JAYTRB010000805.1:0-2990 GCA_043746425.1 Planctomycetia bacterium | reverse complement strand
AGGTTTGACTGCGGAATCTCAACCGACACAAGCTGCAACCCCATTCCCAACGTCGGCGGCGACCCGAGGCATCACTTCTCCTCGGGGTCGGCGGCCTTCGCAGATTCCGTTTGCAACGTCAGCTTCTGAGTGCCGCGTCTAATGACGGCGGCCAGAGGGCGGCCCTCGCGGCCGAAAAGACGGCGGGCCTGCCAGTTGCTGACCCGCCGGGCATCACACCCGTTAATCGACTCGACCACATCACCGCTGCGCAGTCCCAGTCGATAGGCAACGCCATAATGGTCGACGTCCTGAATCACGAGCCGGTCTTCAATACGGGCAACTTCGACGTTCCAAAGATTCAAGCGACAATCAGGGGCGTCGAAATTCGCTCCTTTTTTCAGGTAAACTCTGTGCCGTGGAAAATCGAACGTCACCAGAAACCGCGCCAGATAAGATAGGCAAATTCCGTTCTGCTCGGCCGCATTGATCAAGACACCTTCGCTCCGGAATTTCCCGACCTGAACGGCCTCCAGGCGGCCCGTGTCAAAAAGCAGGCTGCCCGCCCGCGAGACGGCCTTTTCTTTATCGAGCATATTCACTTTCTTCTTTTCAACGAGCTGAGCCAAAAGCTCGCTGCGAATCTCGAGTGAATTTCCGGCACGGCCGGTGAAAATGATGAACTTTTCGGAAGGTACGTCCGGAATCGACACAGGAATCGTGGGCGCTCCACCCTCACCCCCCAGGGGCGTTATCCGAATCATCTCTCCCGAACCGGCCGGAACCGACGACAGTAATCGTAAGACTCCTTCGTCGAAGTCGATTTGCACGATGTACTGCATGAGACAATCCATCCCGATCTCTCCCTGGCAATCGAGGTCGAGTTTCTCGCGAATCCGCGCGTAGTTCGCAGCGGCAACCCCCGCCGGAAATTCAAGCGGCAAGGTTCCCAGAGTCGCATTCAGTCCGCCAAACCGGTCGGGCGACTGTCCGCGGCGTCCGCCGCGGACTTCCATCGCAATCTTCTTGAGTGCGAGCTTTGCGAGAACTGCCTCGTCGAGAGTAGTGGTCGGCATTCCCGTATTGAGTAAAAAGGAATACTCCTCGCGGTCAATCGTGACCGGCAACCGGATGAAATCGCCGTCCGAGGCAATCTCAAATTCGGCGATCACTGCTCGCGATCGCGGCGCTGCCGCGGCGACATTCAGAAGCAGCCCCAAGTGCAGCAGAGTCGCGGCGATGTAGACAGATCGATGCATGAAGTTTCAGAACGAAGAGTCGCTACCGGCTGACAGAACGCATTGAAGTGCCTTCCTGCCCCCGGGCAGCGGTCGGTCACTGCACATTATCTTCACAATTTGGGCTTACCGATGAAGACAATCATAAGACACGGCCTGGACGTTGGAACACCGGAGGCGCCGACGCCGGCGGTTACCTTTATCTTTTCCTCGAAGCACCCTGCTGCTCGAACGATTTCCGGCACGCAATGCGTTCTACCTTCTCAACCTCATCGACTGCACTGCCCGCCGCTTCTCGTTCTTATTTGGCTTGGGCCTGCTGGTTTTCAGCGAGGGTCTGAGGAGCTTCAAATGTCCGCAGAACCTGACCATTGACACCGTTCCAGACGCGCAGCACACCGTCCTGACCGGCGGCAATGACGACCTGTTCATTCGCCGACGCGGCAGTGGCATACATGAAATCAACGGCGCCAGCGAAGTTGCGGAAGTTGTTGCCGTTGTCTCCCTGATGAAATCGCACAGTCTTGTCGCCGCCGCAACTGACGATATTCGGCCCACGACCCATGTACTGAATCGAGGTGACCTGTTTGGCATACCCACCAATTGTTCGCGCCTGTTCTCCCGTTTCGATGTTCCAGATCTTGATGGCGTTGTCGGCCCCGGCACTGGCAATGAATTTACCGTCGTGCCGCCAACTAACTCCCAGCACGTGGTTCGTGTGGCCTTCGAATGACTTTACGAGCTTGCCGGTGGCGACATCGTGAATCTTGACGAACTTGTCGGCGGCCCCTGAGAGAATCTCTTTGCCGTCGGGCGAGAATTTGATGCCAAACACCGTGTCACTATGGGCATGCTCAAGACTTTTGACGAGCGTGCGGCTGGCAACGTCCCAGAGCATCATTTCGCCCGAACGCGAAGGGTCTCCGCCGCCGGTGGCAAGCAGCGTCCCAGCGGGGTTAAAGTCGAGACACAGCACGCGACTGATGATGAGTGAATCATTGAGGTCTTGTGGAGCCTCTTTTTTTGGCCCCAGTACGCCCGCCAGCGTCCAGCCAGGATTTAGATTCCATACTTTGGCAGTCTGATCGGCAGCGCCCGAAACGAGCGTTCGCCCTGCGGCATAATCGAGCGCCAGCACCGCAACTTTGTGACCGTCGAGTATCGCGAAAGGAGCGCCTGTTAAGCCGTCGAAGGTCGAAATCGATGTGCTGTCGCCAGCAACTGCGAGCTCTTTGCCGTCGCGCGAGAAACGAATCGCCCGTATTGGTTTTTCGCGCTCGGTGGCCGCGGTCTTGGCTGCGGCCAAAGCCGTTTCGACCGCTTTCTGTTTGGTCATATCGAGTTCGTGCGTGCTTTTGGCTTTGGCGACAGCATCAGTCGCTTCCTTTACTCCCTTGTCGGCCTGGTCGAGTGTCTTGATCGCCGAAATTTTTTCGTCTTCAGCCTTCTTGGCAGCCGCGGCGGCATCAGCGGCAGCCTTGTCGGTGATGACCTTGGCATCGGCCGCCTTCTTCGCTGCATCTGCTGTGTCGACCACTTGTTTGTCAGCAACGACCTTGGCATCAGAAGCTTTCTTGGCATCTTCAGCTGTCTTGACGACGAGTGCGTCGGCGTCGGCTTTGGCCTTTTTCAGCGTTTCATTGTTCGCGTCCTTGTCGAGGGCTTCTTTCGCCTTGGCGGCCGCGTCGACGGCGGACTTCGCGACAGCAGCCGTGTCGCTGACAGATTTTTCGATCTTCACTTTTTCATCGGCGGCGACCTTCGCCACCGCAG
>JAYTRB010000804.1:0-2523 GCA_043746425.1 Planctomycetia bacterium | reverse complement strand
AGCGAACTCGTCACCGCCAACGGCAGCACTTTTCAGAACCCGGCGGCAAATTACTACCGCGTCTCACGCGAACCGGCGACGGCCATGGAAAACCTGACCCAGGTCTTTCTGGGTACGCGCTTCAGTTGCAACAAGTGCCATGATCACCCTTTTGAACGCTGGACCCAGGGGCAGTATTATCAACTGTCGGCATATTTCTCGGCCATTGGCCGCAAGCCGGGAACCGTGGCTGAAGAAGAGATTATTTTTCCTTTGCGAAGTGCGCAAGCGGTGGTCAACCCGCGCAGTAATGCGCCCGCGGCGGCGAAATTTCCTTTTGAACACGCAGGAGCGGGGGTGGTCGACGCGCACAGCGACCTGCGCGAACAACTCGCGCAATGGCTGACGTCGAAAGACAACCCGTATTTTGCCACTGCACTGGTCAACCGCTATTGGAGTTATCTGATGGGGCGCGGAATCATCGACCCTGTCGACGACATCCGCAGCAGCAACCCCGCTTCGAATGCTGAACTGCTCAAGGCTCTGGCCGACGACTTTGTGGCCCACGACATGGATATGAAACACCTGTTGCGGACGATCGTGCAGTCGCATGCCTATCAGCGAAGTTTCAAAACCAATAAGTGGAACGAAGATGACACCGAGAATTACTCGCACTTTGTTCCGCGGCGATTGACGGCCGAGCAGCTGTTCGACGCCATTATGATCGCCTCAGACAGCCCCGTTACGCTGCCGGGCGTTCCTGTCGGTTTTCGGGCGACGCAACTTCCCGACCCGAACATACAGATCGGGTTTCTCGACATGTTCGGCCGGCCTCCGCGTGAGATTCCCTGTGAGTGCGAGCGAGCCGCCGAGGTGAGCCTCGCCCAGACGCTCAACCTCATCAACGGTCCGACAGTTTCGGAAGCCATCATTCACCCACAGGGGCTCATCGCGCGGCTTATGTCCGCCAATACCGATGAAAAAACGCTGATCGAAGACCTGTACCTGTCGGTTCTGAATCGCTACCCAACCGACGCCGAGCGAATGACCTCGGGGGGGTATTTCCTGGGGGTCGCTTCGCGTGCCGAAGCTGCCCAGGATCTGATGTGGGCCCTGATGAACAGCCCGGCCTTTTTGTTCAATCGCTGATCGACCGTCAATATTTGGCAGTTGGCAGCGAATGACCAGAAAGCAGAGGACTCGAATTCAGCAGGAGAATCGATCATGTCGGAATTTGTCGTCAACGACGGCCCGGCAACAGGGCTCACGGCCGAAGAGAAGCAATGGGGAATGTTCGCTCATTTATCGGCCGTTGTCGCAATTTGTCTGGGAGGCCTGGGCTTCGTGGGGCCACTGATCATCTGGCTCATCAAAAGGAGCCAGATGAATTTTGTCGATGATCAGGGGAAGGAATCCTTGAATTTCCAGCTCAACATTCTGGGAGCGGGTGTTGTCCTGGGAATCCTCGGCGTTCCGCTGGGCTTTTTGACATTCGGCCTGGGCTTGTTCCTTTTGTTTCCTCTCCTCGCCGCACTGGCAGTGTATGCCATCGTAATGCCGATTCTAGGCGCGGTGCGGGCGAATGCTGGCCAGGCTTATCGCTATCCGTACATCATTCGGGTCATCGAATAGTCATTTCAAATAGAAGAATTTCTCGGCCTCGACGACCAACTTCGGTTCGCGCTGGCGGAGTTCTTCAAGATTCTTCAGGCCGACGACAACGTGTCGTGGTGGCGAATCGCGGTCGTTGACTGGGGCGTCGTTGGCCGGGCTGGCCTTCGGAATGTCTTTGGTGCTGGCGATCATGTAGCCGATGATCACCTTTTTCGTCGACTCGACGTCGTAGTCTTTTGTGCCATAAAGCTGCATCAGCCGCGCCTGCACGCTCCAGTCCTTCCAGCGGGCCAGCGTCGTGATGGCCGTCTCGGCGAGGGCTGGCCGATCGAGTAAAAGCTGCATGGCCGCTTGCAAACGTGCTTTCGGAATTCTGCCGTTTCCACTGCTCCAATAGTACTCGATGGCCTTGATGGCGGGGTACAAGTCGCCGTCGGCCACCCGAGGGTTGGCCAGTCGCGACTTCTCGATCATCGTCAGCCCTTCTTCGCCGGCGAGCAGGAGGTACCCGAACGTCAAGCCATCCAGGCCGAACGGCCGCTCAGGGTCGGCATTAATGATTCGCTGCGAAAGAAAGCGTGCATCATCAGGGCCGCCGCACAGGCCCAGCATCAGGCCATATCCTGCTTGACGATTGACGGGCGTGGCGGGGTTGGCCAACCAGCGCCGCAACTTGTCTCTGGGCAATTTGTCGGCGATGGCCACGATATCTTTGGTCGGCGCGTTTACGAATTCGGCGAAGGCGTCGTTGGCAATTGCCAAATCGGCGAACTCGAGAAACTTCACGAAGTAGGCAAGTCGCGTCTCGGCAGCGGCTTCGGGAGAGGGGGCTTGAATGACATACTGAAAACTGGTTTCGCTCACCGGCAGTGCGGGCTCGTCCCACCTGATGCCCAGTTCGTCGTCTTTGCGCCCCAGAAGGAAGTACAG
>JAYTRB010000803.1:0-1740 GCA_043746425.1 Planctomycetia bacterium | reverse complement strand
TGACGACTGCCGGCGCGGCGCACTTTGCCCGAGCCAGAATAATCTGGACAAGTGTCGTGAATCAAAAACACTGAGACCGAAATCCACATCCATGTCGTTCCTCGAAATTCGCCACCGCACCGGGAGGATAGAAACACGCGAGCTCTCAAGGGAAGTTCCGCTTCTGGTCGGGCAACTTGCATCGAATGACATCCGCATCGAAGCCGACGGGGTGGCTCCGATTCATTGTCGCATCAGTTGGAAGCAGAAGCACTTTGAAGTTGCGGCTGTCGCGCCGAGTGGCGTGCAATTCAACGGCACGATGGTGCGGCAGGAAAGCTTGATGCCGGGGGACGTAATTCGTGTGGGGGATGTCGAAATTGTCCTGCTCGATGAGCAGCCGCGGCCGGACGGCAGCCTCGAACTGGCGCCGATTTCCGGAGATTCGCTTCCCGTGCGGTCGTTCCACATCAGCAGCCAATTCATCGAGGACTCTGAAAAGGATAAGAAAAAGGACAAGGAAACTGGCGGTCGCGAGCCGTCGCCGCATGGCGGTACTTCATCAGGAAAGGATTCGCACGTCAAATCGCCTGATGAACGGCGGGCAGGCATGGGCCGCCTGACTGACGTCGTGTTGGAACTGGATGATCTGGCGGAGCAAAAAAAGGGAGCGCTGGGGCGCGACGTCCCTGAACAACGCTTTCCATCGCCGCTGACGGGCGAGGCCAGCCAGGCGAAGGGCAAGTTTGCCACGCCGCGGTTGCGCCCGGGAGAACGAGACCCACTGCGTTCGCCATTGGTCATTGGGCTGTTGTCGGGGGCCTTGATCTTGACGTTGTCGGCACTGACGCTTTGGTTTGTGCTGTCGCGAGCAAAGGCGCAGCGGCTGTATGACCAGGCCCAATCTGAGGTTCAGAAAGGACAATATGCCGAGGCAATCGAAAGCTTCAAGTTGTTCCTGCAGGACTATCCGCGGCATGCGCTCGCCGAACAGGCCCGTGTCGAGATTGGCTTGGCGCATGTCGAGCAGGCTATTGGCGGCGGGAGCCCGGCCTGGGACAAAGGACTGGAGGCTCTGCAAACGTACATTGACGAAAACCGCGATACGAAACCGTTCCAGGATCCCGAATCTCCAGTGCGGCAATTCGTGCTGAAATCGGCCGACAAGATCGCCGCGGGGGCAACAGAAACAGCAGGCCGTTATCACAGGCGTCCGCTCTTGGCCGTAGCGGCCAACGCCCTCAAAGTAATTGGTTTATACAGCCCGCCCGACAATCTTCCCGAGGCGCGGCTGGCAGAGCTGACTAAGGCGTCCAAAGCCGCCGAGGCCGCCATCGTTCAGAAGGAAACCTTCGACGTAGCGCAGAAGAAAATGGATGAGGCCCTGGGTGGCGGGCAGCCCGCACTCGCGTTTCGAGAATATCGGCACGCTGTCGACCGTTACAGCGAGGCGGTCGAATATCGTCCTCTGGCCGAGCGCTTGAAAAAAGCCTGTGCACTCGAATGCACTCTAACGGCCCGCGACGATTACCCACGCGAGCCATCTGCGAGTAATTCCTCAATCGAGCAATCCCGGCCGCAACTGACTCTGACGCGGCGCACCCGCGCCCGAACCGACGTGGCGTCGGTGGGCGCCACCGTGTTCGTTCTGGCCGAAGATTGCCTGTTCGGAGTCGACAGCGCGACCGGCGAACCGCAGTGGCGGCAAATTGTGGGAATCGATCTGCCATTTGCCCCTGTTGCCGTCACGACCGGCCAGCC
>JAYTRB010000802.1:0-3421 GCA_043746425.1 Planctomycetia bacterium | reverse complement strand
GGCAAGACGGTGCTGGCGAAGGCTCTTGCCCGGTGTCTCGACTGCAAATTCCGGCGGCTGCAGTTCACCCCCGATCTGCTTCCCAGCGACATTCTCGGTTCGAGCGTCTTTCTGCCAAACCGCGGAGAATTCGAATTCCGCGCCGGGCCGATCTTCACCAATGTGCTTTTGGCCGATGAAATCAATCGCACGAGCCCCCGCACACAAAGCGCCCTTTTAGAGGCCATGAATGAGGGGCAGGTGTCAGTCGACGGACAGACGTATCCGCTGGAGCCTCCTTTTTTCGTTCTGGCCACGCAAAACCCCTTTGAATATGAGGGGACTTACCCTCTTCCCGAGAATCAGTTAGACCGTTTCATGCTGTGCATTGAAGTGGGCTATCCTGAACGCGAAGTTGAAAAGCAGGTTCTGGCGAATCATCGCCACGGCGAACCGGTCGAGAAAATCAAACCGGTCTTGAATGCCGATCAATTGAAACAGCTCCAGGCCGCGGTGCGGCAGGTGCGCGTCGACGATGCCATCTGCGACTATCTTCTGGAAATCGTCACCCGGACACGGAACCACGAAGATCTGGCCCTGGGGGTCAGCACGCGCGGCGCGATTACCCTGTTCAAAGCCGTGCAGGGGCTGGCATTTACAGAAGGCCGCGACTACGTCATTCCCGACGACGTCAAGCGACTGGTCGGGCCTGTCTTGGCGCATCGCACAATCTGCCGGGGCCCGATGCGTTTCGCCCAGCGCGCTCGTGCGCGGGCCATTATCGAGCAGATTCTTCAAAAGGCACCCGTGCCTCGGTAATCGCTTACGGCGGTGACCCAATCCGCGATGAGTCGTTTCGGGCCTGTCTGTCAGCGATGCTGATTTCAATAATCGTCTGGGCAATCGTCTGGGCGAGACAAAGCGGCCGTGCCAGCTGTTGGCGGACACCCAGTAATTGCTGATGACCTGCTCCCGCAATTTATAGTAGAATTCGGCCTCGTCCCGATTCGTCGATGATTGCATCAAACGGAGTTGACTGGAATGTGGATCAAGAAACGTCCTTCCCCCCGAATAACGCTGACTCGCAGATTGTTTATGACGGCGGCACTGTTGTCGGCACTGCTTTTCACGTCGACGAACGCCATCATGGCCGCAGAACCTCCGACCGTCGAACAGGCGCTGGCCGTGAAACCGCACCAAAGTGACGTCGACTGCGATATTCCCGAACCAAAGATGTATGAGCAGTGCAAGATTGTCGGTCCTATTCAGGACGGAAAGGCGACCGGCTGGATCGTCACCGGGCCTGCGGGGCAGACCCTGCGGCGCTTCATGGACACCAATGGTGACGACCTCGTCGACCAGTTCAGTTTCTACAAGAATGGTCTTGAGGTTTACCGTGACATTGACTCGAATTTTAACAAAAAGAAAGACCAGGCTCGCTGGTTCAACACCGGCGGCATGCGCTGGGGAATCGACAGCAACGAAGACGGCAAGATTGACGTGTGGAAGCAGATTTCGGCCGAAGAAGTCAGCCGCATCGCCGTGCGGGCTCTCGTCACTCAGGAGGCCGCGCTACTGACCCCGCTGCTGGTGACGAAAGCCGACCTCAAGCACCTGGGCATCAAAGGCCCGCTGGAGGCGAAATTGCTGGCCGCGGTCGCCGACCCCGCCCGCAAGCTCAAACAGGCTGTCGCCAATTCCAAGATGATTCAGCCGCGCACGACCTGGTTGCGCTTCGACGCCTCACCTCCGGCGGCCATTCCCGCCGACATGAACAAAACGCCCGGCGAACTCTACGTCTATGAGAATGTGATGGCAATTGTCGATTATGGCAATCCGATGACTCCTGGGTTGGTGAATATCGGCGAATTGATTCGCGTGGAAGACGCCTGGAAGATGACGGCCCTGCCTGTTCCCATCGAAGGCAATACCACCGAGCTCGTTCCAGGATTAGTTCAGAACGCAACTTTGCAGGATGTGGCAGCCACTCCTGCTGCGCCGGCCAACGTCTCGCAGAAAGTGCAGGATCTGGTCGGGCAGCTGACGAAGCTGATGGAGAATCCCCCGGCCGCCAATGCGTCGAAGGCCGTTTACGAAAAATATCAAAAGGAAGTCGAAGCTGTGCATTTCGGCCTCATCGGCGAGGCCAGGACCGATGACGAACGTGTGCAGTGGACAAGACAACTGCTTGACGCGCTCGTCGCGGCGGTGCAATCGGGGCGTTACCAGGCCGGTGTCGCGCGACTCAAGCAATTGGAAATCGACATTGTCAAGAAATCGCCAAAATCTGCTCTCGCCGGCGTTGCCCGGTACCGTCTGATGGTTGCGGAATTCGCCGCTGCCATGCAAGAGGCGACGAATAATGAAGCCCGGCAAAAGGTTCACGATGGCTGGCTGACCGATCTTGAAGACTTTCTCGACAACTATCCCAAGGCCGACGATGCCCCCGATGCCACGCTGCAATTGGCGATGGCCCTGGAATTTGGGGGGAAACTCGACAAGGCCCACAAATGGTACGAAAAGATCGTCAAGGAATATGGCGAGACCCCGGCGGCGGCGCGCGCCAAGGGCATTCTCACTCGTCTCGATCTGGATGGTAAGACGCTGGTGCTAACCGGTTCCTCGCTCGACGGCGGCAATATTGACGTCAAGCAGTTCCGCGGAAAGTTGCTATGCATCTTTTTCTGGGATACCACCAGTAACCTGTGCCTTGAGGATCTTCCGCTGCTGAAAGCCCTGTATGAAGAACATCACGCGCAGGGCTTTGAAATCGTCGGCGTCAATCTCGATGCGGCCAAAGCCGCCGTCGCTCCCTATTTGACGAAACACACCGTGAAATGGCCTCAGATTCATGAGTCTGGCGGGCTCGAAAGCGGTCCCGCGAAGGAATTTGGAATCATTTCGCTGCCCACCATGTTCGTCGTCGACGGCGAAGGAAAGGTGGTTAATCGGAGCGCGACTATCGCCGATCTGAAATCGACGCTCGCGGAGAAGCTGGCGAAAAAGTAGCATGAGCATGCCCCTCGCCCAATTCTTCAAGCACGTCAACCGCCGGGTTAAAGGGGTGGTGAAACAGGCGATCATCAGCCATCACCGCCGCAGCGGCGCGGTTCTTTTCAGCGATACCACGCTGCGCGATGGCGAACAGATGCCCGGCGCAACACTCCAGCCCGAAGACAAACTGCGGATCGCCCTGGCCCTCGAAGAAGCGGGGGTACATTCGCTCGACGCAGGTTTTGCCGCGTCGTCGCGCAGCGAAATCGAGGCGATTCAGCAGATGGTTGGCAAAGTGAAAACGCCGGTCATCACGTCGCTGTGCCGCACCGTCAAAAGCGATGTCGACGCGGCCGACGAGGCGCTCGCCGGACATCCGCCGCACAAAAGAGGGGTCAGCTTGTTCGTCGGCACAAGCCCGCTGCACCGACAATATAAATTGCAGAAG
>JAYTRB010000801.1:0-3546 GCA_043746425.1 Planctomycetia bacterium | reverse complement strand
CGACGGCAAGCAGCAGCACGATCGCGGCAGCGCGCAGCCGAATGCGCAAGAGTGCCTGCGTTTCGGTCTCCATTCGTGGAACACTACCCGAAACGATCTCAATGCGTCCCGCCGGCGCTTCACGGGACAGCAGCGAGTCTTCTCCGGGAAGCTGCCCGATGATCGTCGCATCCAGTGCCGAAGTATCCTGGTTTTGGGGGTTCATCATAGAGAGGTCGAGAAGCGGCGATCACCGTTTGTGGCATTCTAACAGCCCGTCGAAAGAGGGGACAGGCCGTTTGCGGCAACGAACGAGGATTGGACTTGCGACGCGAAGATGGGCATAATTTCACACATTCGATCAATGTGGTTTATCCTGGAGCCGTACCCATGAAGTTTTTGAAGAATCAGAATCGTCGGCCCCCCTGGGTTTGCAGCCTGGGCGCCATCGCCATGCTGCTGGGCTGCGTCATGGCGGTGAAAGCCGCCGACACGCCCGAACTGCGATTCGACGATTTGCTGTTCGATGGCCAATCGCTTGCCGGCTGGACGGTTGAAAACGACTGCGAAGTTACTGTCGAAGATGGGCTGCTCGTCCTCAAGTCCGGCAACGGCTGGCTGCGCAGCGACCACACCTATGCCGATTTCATGCTGCACGTCGAATGGAAAGCCCTCAAGTCCGCCGATTACGACGCCGGCATCTATATCCGCACTCTGACCGGCGGAAAGCCGTTTCCCAAGACGAGCTACCAGGTTAATTTGCTTGAAGGAAAGGAGGGCAATATCGGCAATCTCGCGGGGGCATCCAGCGCCGGCCTCATCAAGCCAGGCGATTGGAATACTTTCGATATTACCGTCGTGGGAGAAACCGTGGCGCTGTCGATTAACGGAAAGCCGGCTTACAAAGTGGCCGGTCTCAAACAGCCGGCCGGTTACGTTGGTTTGCAATGCGAGGTCATCAAGGGGGGGGCGTTTCAGTTTCGCAATCTGCACATCATCGAACTGGGCGCGCAGAGTCTCTTTAACGGCAAGGATCTTTCCGGTTGGACAGGTGTTGGCGAGCCGGCTGAAAAATGCTGGCGCGTGCAAGATGGGCTGCTGGAGTGTACCGGGACTGCCGGGCCCTGGCTGCGAAGCAGAGAAGAGTACAGCGATTTTAATCTCCGCTTTGATTATCAGGTTTCGCCGGAAGGTAACAGCGGCGTTTACGTCCGTGTTCCGGCCGATGGCAACCATCATCGCGAGAATGACCAAGCCCCTCCCGCGGGATTTGAAGTTCAACTTCTCGACGATGCCGCGACGAAATACAAAGACCTCAAAGACTTTCAGTTCAGTGGTTCGGTCTACGATATTGCTGGTGCGACCCGCCACGTTTCAAGGCCCGCGGGTCAGTGGAACTCATTCGAAATTAACGCCCGAGGGCAGCACATCGCGGTGACCCACAATGGAGTTGTCGTCGTCGATCTCGACGAAGAGAAATTCCCGCTCATTAATCTCCGTCAGACGAAGGGCTTTCTGGGTCTTCAAAACCACAGCACGCTTGTCAAATTCCGAAATCTGCGAATGGCCCCTCCCCTGCCCTTCCTGAGCCAGGGTCGTGGTGCGGCAGGTAAGCGATGAAGCCAAAAGCTGAGCGAGAGACTGTCAAGCGGTGCGAATGGGCTGGCAGCGATCCGTTGATGATCGAATACCATGACAACGAATGGGGCCTGCCCGTCCATGACGACCGAATTCTGTTCGAATTTTTGATTCTTGAGGGCGCGCAGGCCGGATTGAGCTGGAGCACCATCCTCAAGAAGCGCGACAGATACCGCATTGTTTTCGATGACTTCGACCCGGCCGTCGTCGCCTGCTATGGCGCGCCCAAAGTGCAGCGACTCCTGGCCGATGCAGGCATCATACGGAACCGTTTGAAGATCGCCGCGGCGGTGCAGAACGCGAATTCTTTTCTAGAGATTCAACACGAATTCGGCAGCTTCGACACGTACCTGTGGCAGTTCGTCGCGGGTTGCCCCATCGTTAATGCGCCCCGAACATTTCATGAAGTGCCAGTCCGCACGAGCATTTCGGATTCTCTCAGTAAAGATCTAAAACGCCGCGGCTTTAATTTTGTCGGCTCTACGATTTGCTACGCGTTCATGCAGGCGGTAGGACTGGTGAACGATCATACGGTTGAGTGTTTCCGACACAAATCTCAAAATCGAACATTTCCCGCGGTGTCAAATTCGACGCCGGTCGATCGCCAGCAAATCGATCTCTGAAACCGGCTGGGAATCAGCATCCATTCAGCGAGATTGCTTTCTGCAAGCAAGCGATAGCCCAGATAGCTCGTCGTTAACCGCGGATTAATTTCGACGACGACCGGCTGGTGCGGCGGCGCAGCTGGTACAACCAGATCGATTCCGACATATCCGCGCAGTCCCGGAATACACCGGCAGGCTGCCAGAGCGGCCCGTTGAATTGCTTCCTGCTGGCCGTTAATAAACGGAATCCGACCCCCCTGATATCGAAAGCGTCCGTCGTTGCTCAATTGCTGCTCGGCAGGCGCGAAGACTTCGGCGTCTCTCTGAGAGGAAGAGAGAAGCACGGCAACTGAGACGGGCTGGCCAGCAATGTAGGGTTGCCGAATGAAGGACCGCGATTGTCTGTTGTCAATATGGCCGCGACGCCAGATCTCCAGATCTTCGAAGTCATTCACAAGATAGATCTCTTGTGAGCCGGCGCCGTCACGGGGCTTGATGACTGCCGGGAAAGTCGCAGCGCGACGGTCGTTCAAACGTAAACAAGCCGAATCCAAGTCGATACTTTCGGTCGGAATTGTCGCCACCCCCGCTGCGCGAAGATGGCCGGCAAGACGCAGTTTGTCGGTACACAGGGCCACCGCCCGGCTTGCCGGACCCGCCAGCCGTCCTCCGGCAACCTCGACGCGCCGGCAGCGGTCGAACAGGATGCCATCGAATTCGGGAGCGATTACCAGCGTCACATCGCATTCCGCGGCCAGCCGTTGAAAAACCTGCAATTCGTCGCCTGGCGAGTCGATGCGCACACAGTGAGCCGTCTTAAAGGAATGCTCACCTGACCGCGCATCCCAGGTCGTCTGAACCTGTACGCCCGCCACGCGCGACAGATCATCGACGATCGCACAAAGCATGGCGCGGCCTTCGACGGCGAGCGAACCTCCGATCGTGCTTTCTGGCCAGCCTCCGCCGCACACGTATTCCGAAACGAAGACGCGCAAGCAGTTCTCCCTATTGCTTTGCGATCTTACTTAGGCAGCGGTTGCGTGCCCGGCTGCCTTCAGCAACGGCCGCGCTAGATTTGCAGATGTTGCACGGCCTTGTCAGGCGAAAGAATGTAACTGACGTAAAACGGTCCGAATTCGGCGTAATTGGCCGACGCTTCATCAAACCGCATCGTGTACACGATCTCTTTAAGAAATGCCGGTTCGCGAGCCCATAAGGTGACTCCCCATTCCCAATCGTCCAGGCCCGTCGAGGCGGTGATCACCTGTGAGACCCGTCCTGCGAACTTCATCCCGCTCTTGCCGTGTTCACTCATCATTTCCAT
>JAYTRB010000800.1:0-2508 GCA_043746425.1 Planctomycetia bacterium | reverse complement strand
AGAAACCATTGTAGGATATTGGCGTGAGATCGGACAAAGGTAACAGAAATCGGGCCGCGGTCCATTTTGAGGTGCGGGTGCGAGAAAGCGCCTCGAGCGGGCTGCGGGAGTCCCGCCCTTCTGAGCGGGCGCTGGCTTGCAGGTTTCTTCGCCAGCCGGGATTATTGGTTGAAGGAATGCCGGGCGCGCGCTCACCCCCGGTGAGTCGGCGCCACCGGGCTTCGGTGCTGGCAACAGGCATTGAACGACCCGGCTCCCCAGACGCGGCGGCATCATCGACTCGAAAATGAGGATCTGCGGACATGTTGACGGAACAAGGCTGCCTGGCGCGGCGCGAACGCTTGTGGAAAGAAATGAGCCGCGACGTCGAATGGATTGTAATTACCGAGCCCCGACACCTCGTCTACTTTGCCGGTTTTTACCCTTCGCCGTTCACTTTCAATTCTCAAGGCGCCGCCGGAGCGCTGATTCTCGGACGAGACGGCTCGACGATTCTCGTGGCCGATAACGTTCAGGAACCATTTCTGAACGCGGCCTTCGCCACCGAAAAAGTAATGCCCGTCTGGTATCGCTGCATCGAATCGGCCGGTCACCGGATGGAATTACTCGTCGATGTTGTGCTCGAGCGTTTGCAGAAATGCAGCGGCAGCTCGTTCGGTTATGAAGCCACGAGCTGCCCTGCGGCTCTGGTCGATGGCTTGCGCCGGGTGCGTCCCGGTGTCAGTCTTACGAACATCGATTTGTCGATTCGTCAGTTACGCCGGGCGAAGGATGCTGACGAAGTGGCGATCATCCGCCGGTCGCTGGCAGTGGCTACGAAGGCACTCATCGCCGCCATGCATGACATCCGGCCGGGCATGACGGAATTAGATGCCTACCGGCTCGTCGAGCGCGTTGCCGGCGAGGCGGCCGGGCGACAAGTGCTCGTGTACGGCGATTTCGTCAGCGGTCCGCGGTGCGAAGAGATTGGTGGTCCGCCGTCGTCGCGAGTCATCGCCTCGAACGACCTGGTGCTGCTCGACTTTTCGGTCGTCATCGACGGCTATCGCGGCGATTTTTGCAATACGTTTGTTTGCGATGGCCACGCCACGCCGCGGCAGCGCGAAATGTACGAGGCCTGCGTTGCCGCGATGCAGGCAGGCGAAAAGCTGCTCCGATCTGGCGTTTCTTGCCGAGAGGTCGACGCGGCCGTGCGAAGCAAACTGGCCGAGCGGCAACTGGCCGATTATTTTCCGCATCACAGCGGGCATGGGGTGGGACTGGGGCACCCCGAGGCGCCGTTTATTGTTCCCAAGAGCTCTGAGACGCTGGCGGCGGGGGACGTGGTCACGCTGGAACCGGGGCTCTACCTGCCGGGAGTTGCCGGCATGCGCTACGAGCGAAACTACCTCATCACCGAATCGGGCTATGAGCAGTTGTCGGCTCATCCGATCAGCATCGATGAACTGTAATTTGGCCCGCGTCAGTAAACGACTAAGTCACCGGGCTCAGCGGCGAGGCGCGATTGAGATGGCAGTGCCGGCGGGAATTCGAGTAGGGCGTTTGCCGATGTTGCGTTTCAACGAGGCGTGTTTCGATTTGCACACACTCACGCGCAATCGTTCATGGGCCGAGACGACTTTCGAATTTTAGGCTGAAGCGTAAGTAATGATCTGGCAATGGGTAGCCGCCGAATGCTATTTCTAAAGCGCGCGGCATAATCTTTGCGGCATAACCGGGGTGGAACCGTCGGCCATTTGGGGAGGTGCATTCCCAAAGGTGCTGGCTATCGTAAGCCTCTTGCCTGGTACATGACCAGGCGCTTTGTTTATCTGACTCGAAGACCCATCGCATGCAACATTCGCCTCCCGACTGGCTACAGCAGTTCGCCGACGCCGCGGCACTTCTGATGAATCCGGTTGACCTGATGGCGCCGGTTGGCTGCCATTTCTGTCGGGTGGAAGGCACGTGGGAAATCTCGCTGTTTGCTTCGAGCACACAAATCGTAGGGGGGAAGAAAGACGGCGTGCTTCGTGCGTCGCGGTTTCATGTCGACGTGCAGGCGCTAATGCATCTCTTTTCGGAGGTTCACGAGGTGTCGTGGCAAGCGCAGCCACTCGCGGCAGACGACGAAATGGGGCCGCACATCGCAATCTCTGGAATCCGTGATGACCAAGACGTCTCGCTGCGAATTCTGGCCCGGCCGCCCAGGCGATTTGACCCAGGCCGGCGCGCCGTTGTCTATGAGCACTCCTGGGAAGAAATCTGGTAAACAAGGCGGGATTGCTGCGAGTGCGAGAAGCGGTCACAAGAACTCAGACTCGTGCGGGGCCGCAGCAGCGCAACGAGTCGCACAGGCATTTACCACGTTGTCTTGCGCGAGGGGGCGCCGCCGAACCGGAGACGAGAATCGCTGGTGCCACTGCCGGCTTGCGCGTGCGCCTCTGTCGCGTGCCTCCCCTGGCCCGAGCCCCGCGCGTGTTCATCAACAACATGTCACGGGGAGGGAGGCGACGCGACCAAAGCGTT
>JAYTRB010000799.1:0-4042 GCA_043746425.1 Planctomycetia bacterium | reverse complement strand
TCGTCGAAGACAATGCCACCTCCCGCCGCACTCTGGTCGATATGCTGGCAAGCTGGGAAATGACCGTCGTTGACGTTTCGGGCGCTGCCGCAGCCATCGAGCTCCTCGCGGCGCCGGCAACACGCGACGCGCCCTTTGCGGTCGTGCTCGTCGACGCCGGCATGCCCCTTATCAACGGCTTCGAACTCGCAGAGCGCATCAAAACCACGTTCGCCGAACAGGTGTCACATACCGTGATGCTCTTGACCTCGGGCGATCGATCGGCAGATGTCAACCGCTGCGAGACGCTGGGCGTTGACGCCTACCTCATGAAGCCCATCAACCAGTCAGAACTGTTCGATGCGCTCGTCCAGATTCTAAAATGCGCTCTGCCCCCGGCAACAGAGCCCACCGCCCAAGCCCCCGCGGGCACCGTCGAACAAGTGGGCTTGCGGATTCTGCTGGCCGAAGACAGCCTCTACAATCAAAAACTGGCGGTCGCCCTGCTTGAGCGCCGCGGACATCAGGTCGTCGTGGCCAACAACGGCAGCGAAGCAGTTGCGGCCGCCCAGGCGCAGCCGTTCGACCTGGTGCTGATGGACGTTCAGATGCCCGACATGGACGGCCTCGAGGCCACACTCGCAATTCGCGCGCAAGAGGCCGGCACAGGCAGGCATCTGCCCATAATCGCGATGACGGCCCAGGCAATGAAGGGCGATCGCGAGCGGTGTCTTGAATCGGGAATGGATGATTATCTGACAAAACCCGTTCGCGCCGCAGAGCTGTACGCCATGATCGCCGCCGTCATGGGGCGCATGCGCGTTGCCACGGTACCGGCAGCCGTGGTCGAGGGCAGCGCCGTTTCAACCTCGCCTTTGCCTGTTGCGCCTTTGCCTGTTGCGCCTTTGCCTCTCGCCGCCGAACCGGCTGTGGTCGCTCGATACCCGAACGCCATGAACAGCGGCCCCCGCGCGCTGCAGGCGGCCCTCAAGGCGGTTGACGGCGATTCGCAGCTTCTGGCAGACATCGCGCGCATCTTTATGAGCGAAGCTCCGCGGCTGCTAAGCGACATCGAGGGAGCAGTCGCCCGCAGCGATGCCGCGCTTTTGCGCCGTGCCGCGCATACGATCAAAGGCGGCCTGCGCCTGTTCGGCGCCGAAACCGCCTACGAACTGGCGTGCCAGATCGAGGTCTTTGGCCGTGCGGGGCACATCGAAGCCGCCCGCGAGCCGGTCGAGACGTTGAAGCTGGCGGTCGACGAACTGCAACTCAATTTGTCGTGCTTTGCTGCGATCTCGCCTGTCACTGAAACCATGCATCCCGTGCCGTCAAACACCTAGGCGGGGCCGGTTCGCGCCGGGATCCCCGAGGAGGCTTTCATGCCATCGGTTCTCGTCGTTGATGATTCTGTCATGGACCGTCGCCTGGCGGTGGGCGTTCTGCAAAAAAAACCTGGTTTCACCGTCTTTGAAGCGGTCGATGGCCGCGACGCATTGACCAAGCTCGAGCGGCACCTCCCCGACCTGGTGGTAACCGACATGATGATGCCCAATATGAACGGGCTCGAGCTGGTCGCTGAAATCAAAGAACAATACCCTCTCATTCCCGTGATTCTGATGACCTCGCAAGGCAGCGAAGAAATCGCGGTCGAGGCCTTGCAGAAGGGGGCGGCGAATTACGTCCCTAAGCGGTCTCTGGGAACCGAGTTGATCGAGATTGTCGACCGCGTGCTGACGGCCGCCAATGAAGTCCGCGGCAGGGCGCGGTTGATGAACCGCCTGTCGCGTTACGAATACTCGTTCATTCTCGAAAACGAACTCGACATCGTCTGCGCCCTCTCGAGCTTTATCCGCGAAGAAGCCATTCGTCTCAGATTGTGTTCCATACCCGAGTGCCTGCGCCTGGGCGTCGCTGTCGAAGAGGCGCTCATCAACGCCTATTATCACGGCAACCTCGAAGTCAGCTCGAAGCTGCGCGAAGAAGACCATCGCCTGTATCACGAAACGGCCCAGCAGCGCTCCCGCGAAGCGCCCTATAGCGACCGCAGAATTCACGTCTCGGTCAAAATCACGCCGACACAGGCCAGCTACTCAGTCCGCGACGAGGGACCAGGCTTCGATCCTTCAAGCCTCCCCGACCCGACCGATCCGGCCAACCTCGACAGCCCCTGCGGACGCGGAATGCTGCTGATGCGCACCTTCATGGACAACGTCATCTATAACGACAAAGGCAACGAAGTCACGTTGTTCAAAGAGCGGCACACCAACCCCGACGAACTCGACGACGACTGACCCGCCGGCCGCCCTCCTTCTTTGCTTTCAGGAAATTCCACTCCCCCGCGTGATGCATGCGGGCGAGCCGCCCGTCCCCATTTTTTAACAGGCGACTACGCAAGAATCTCTTGGATCACTTCGCCGTACACGTCCGTCAGCCGAATGTCGCGCCCGCTGAAGCGGTAGGTGAGCCGTTTGTGGTCGATTCCCAGCAGGTGCAGCATCGTGGCGTGCAAATCGTGCATCTGCAGTTTGTTTTCGACGGCGTAGTACCCATAATCGTCGGTCGCTCCGTAAATCGAACCGCCGCGAATTCCCCCGCCGGCCAGCCAGATCGTAAACCCAAACGGGTTATGATCGCGGCCATTGCTTCCCTGGGCCATGGGAGTGCGCCCGAACTCGCCCGCCCAGACGACGAGCGTTTCGTCTAACAGGCCTCGCGATTTCAGATCTTTGAGCAACCCGGCGATCGGCTTGTCGACCGCCATCGCATTGGCCGTGTGGCCCGCCTCAAGATTCGAATGTTGATCCCAGCGGTCGTGGCCCAGATTCTGGCACAACAATTCGACGAACCGTACGCCGCGCTCGACCATCCTGCGCGCCAGAAGGCACTGCCGCCCGAAAATTTCGGTGGCCGGTTGATCAATGCCATACAGGGCCATGGTCGATTTCGTTTCGCCGGCCAGGTTCACAAGATCAGGAACAGCCGACTGCATGCGGAAGGCGAGCTCGTAATTGCCGATGGCCGATTCGAGTGTGTCTACACGTCCGATTCGTCCCAGCACGCCAGAATCGAGCCGGCGCAACAGCGCCAACTTATTCTGCTGCAAACGGTCGGTCGGCTCTGCCCGGCGGATGTCGGCCACGGGCGCCTCGCCGCCGCCGAAAAGCGAGCCTTGAAACGACGCCGGCAAAAAACCGCTGTTGAAGCAATCGAGCCCCCCGGGGGGAATCATCCCGCTGTTGAGTACGACAAACCCCGGCAGATTCCGACACTCGCTTCCCAGCCCGTACGTCACCCACGCCCCGGCACTCGGGCGGCCTTGAATTCCCGACCCCGAATGAATGAAGTAGTTGGCGTTCGTGTGTTCCGAGAACTCTGACGTCATCGAACGCACAATGGCCAGATCATCGACGCACTGCGCCACCTGCGGAAAAAGTTCGCTGACCGGAATTCCGCTCTCGCCATACTGTTTGAATTTCCAGGGAGATTTGAGCACGTTCCCCACGTTGTCGAACTGCGTCGGAGGAACCTTCATCTTGATCTTCTGCCCATGCTCACGATCGAGCCTGGGTTTCGGATCAAAAGTGTCGACCTGCGATGGCCCGCCATCCATAAACAAAAAGATGACGCTTTTCGCCTTCGCAGCCACATGCGTCGGTCGTGGAAAAAGCGGATCGCCCGCCCCCGCGCCTTCAGTCTTCAGCGCATCGCTGAAAGCCCGGTCGGTGAGCAGCGCCGACAAAGCCAGACCGCCAAACCCATTGGCCGCTTCGACGAGCATCTGCCGGCGGCCCATCGGCGGCGGCATAAATTGTTGACAATGCATGCCGCAATCGTACCACGCCCAGCCATGCCCGCTCAACTCCGATGTCGTCGTGACGCGCAACAACGAGCCCCCAGGCGGGCCGTCGTCCGATGTCGTCCGCCAAGGGTCGATGACCAGCGCTGCCCGTCGGAAATGTCCGTTTCACCCTCGACAAGCTGGTCGATTTTCAGCAAAATGGCGCCGCGGGATGTCTTGCTCTCCGTTTAAACCAGAGCGGGGCGCACCATAGACTCAAGCCGC
>JAYTRB010000798.1:0-4587 GCA_043746425.1 Planctomycetia bacterium | reverse complement strand
CAGGAGATAGGCCATTTTCTGCGAGTTTAGCCACCCCCACTGGTTCTGTAATGCGTGATCACATTTTTTGCTGCCAAATAAGACACAACTTCATTCAATGAAATGCGTTGCAACAAATCAACTCCATCTCTTTGAGGTCCGCGCCTGCCGCAGCAGCAACGACAGGGGGTGACTGGCCTGACGGGCTGTCCCATCAGCAATTTGATGCCGGCATGAGAAACCGGGAGCCAGAATGACCTCCGTCACATGTTCCTTGACCGCCGGAAATAAGACCCGGTTTCCGATCGCCTGGCTGATATCAAAGTGTTCATACCCAAAGGAACCTGCCATTCCGCAACATCCCGAATCGACTTCGTGCACCGTGAGTCCCGGTATCAGTGCCAGGGCCTTTCTGGCGCCCCCCATTCCCACCAGCGCCTTCTGCTGGCAGTGTCCGTGAATAAGCGCCGTCGATTCCAGCGGTTCGAATTCAAGCTGGGCATTCCCAGTGGCAATCTGATCGGCCAGCCATCCGTCTACCAAAAATGAATTCTCTTTGACACGCGTCGTCGCTGCGGAGGGGAACAAGTCGGGGTATTCGTCGACGAGGGTGAGCAGACAACTCGGTTCAGCCCCTACGATCGGCACTCCTTGATCTACGAATTCGACCAGGCGGCCAATGTTTCGTCGGGCCAGATTCTTTCCTTTCTCGACGAGTCCCTTCGAAATAAACGGACGCCCGCAACACCACAGCCCAGCGCACTCGACGGCAAAGCCTGCGCGTTCCAGAAGTTGTACCGCCGCCTGGTTGACTTCCGGCTCGCAATACGAAGTGAGACAGTCGTCTAGAAGTGCGACTCGGCCGGCTCTACCGGCGTTCGGATGCGGAGTATGTCTTTTAAACCAACTTTGAAAACTCTGTAACGCGAAGCGGGGGAGCGACCGGCGCCGATCGACCCCCGTCAGCCATTCAGTGAACTCGGCCGCGCCCGGCATACCGGCCACGAAATTCGAGAGCGGCGCCAAGGCCGAACCAAGTCGGTTGAGCCATGCCACGTTCGCCATCAGCGTCGTCCCGAGCGAGGGACGATGTTGCGCATAGTAATGCCCTAGAAACTCGACTTTGAGCTTAGCAACGTCAACATTCGACGGACATTCAGCCTTGCATCCTTTACACATCAGACACAAGTCCATCACATCCCACATCCGCCGGGAGGTCAGGGCTCCCGCCGGCAATTGTCCAGACAGCGCCAATCGCAATGCGTTTGCCCTCCCGCGCGTCGAATGCTCTTCGTCGCGCGTGACCATGAACGACGGACACATGGTTCCTGTTGCCGTCTTACGGCATACTCCCGAACCATTGCACATCTCTGCCGCTGCCAGGAATCCCTGGCCAGGGGCCTCGGCCAATCGCTCTTCGCGGCTAAAATCCTGGAACGTCGCCAGCCGTGCACCGGGATAATTGACCCCATACCTCAGACTCTCAATCGGCGAGGGGGTTTCGGCAACTTTACCGGGGTTCATCAGCCGTTCAGGGTCGAACAGTCGCTTGACCTCTCCGAAGGCAGCGAAGAGCTTCGGTCCAAACAATTTGAGATTGTGGTAACTACGTGCCAATCCGTCGCCATGCTCGCCCGTCATTGCGCCGCCAAATTCCTGCACCAGCGTGGCGACTTCATCAGAAACCGATTTGAGAATCTGCAGATCTCGCGCCGTCTTGGTATCGATCATCGGACGGATGTGCAGGCAGCCGACTGAGGCGTGTCCGTAATACGCACCTGTAATGCCGTGTTTGTCGAGAATCCTGCGGAATCGGCGGGTGAACTCAGGCAGTTTTGACGGATCAACCGCCGTGTCTTCGACGAAGGCAATTGGTTTGCGGGCCCCGGGAATACTAAGCAGCAGCGGTGCCGCGGCCTTGCGACAGTTCCAGATCTGTTCGCGCTGCTGGGGGTCGCGGGCCGGCAGAAATTTTTCTAGCCCTGCCTGACCGCGCAATTTCTGCTCGAGCAACTGCATTCCGTCCGAAACCTGAACCGCGTCATCGGCCGAAAATTCAACGATTAACAGCGCTTCGGGCGTTCCGTCGACGAAATCCAGAGACTTTCTGTACTTCAGGTTGGCCCGCGACAACTCCACGATATTTCGATCGAGCAGTTCGACCGCCGAGGGCTCACATTCCAGAATCTTGGTCACCGATTCGAGAGCCGCATCAATCGTCTTAAACTGCAGGCACACGACGCCGCGTTGCCTGGGAAGCGGAACGATATGCAGCACCGCCTCGGTGACCACTCCCAGCGTTCCTTCGGCGCCAACGATGAGTTTCGCCAAATTGAACGAACGCCGGTCGGGCCATTCTTGATCGAGTCGCCGGGGAACCGGAGCGAGCGGCATCTGTTCGTAGATTTCGGGGAGGAACGCATCAAGATTGTACCCGCTCACACGCCGTAGAATTCGCGGGTAACGCGCGACGATCTCGCGGCGGTTCTCGGCCACAATCTGTGACAGCCGTCGATAAATTTCGCCTTCGCGATTCGGCTGCGCGGCTTTCGATTTACATTCGTCGTCGCTGCGGGGGCCGCAGGTAAGCTCGCTGCCATCGGCCAGCAGCACCTTCAGCTCACGCACGTGATCGATTACCTTTCCCTGCCGAACCGATCGTGAACCGGCCGAGTTGTTGCCGATCATTCCGCCCAGATTCGCGCGACTGCTTGTGGCGACATCCGGCCCAAATTGAAAACCAAGGGGTGCCAGAGCTGCATTCAACTGGTCGAGCACCACCCCCGGCTCGACGCGCACCAGCCGCCGCCCGATATCAATGTCGAGAATTCGATTCATGAATTTGCTGAAATCAAGCACCACGGCCGCGGCGACTGTCTGGCCCGACAAGCTCGTCCCGCCACCGCGCGGCAAGATCGGGACATGATGTCGAACCGCAGCTTCGATCGCCACTCGTACGTCAGCCGTCGATCGGGGAAGGACGACCCCAACCGGAGAAATCTGGTAGATGCTGGCGTCGGTGCTGTACAACCCGCGCGTCATTTCATCGAAGCGAACTTCTCCTTCGATGCGTCCCCGAAGTTCGTCTTCAAGTTGCCAGATCAATGCGTTTGAAATGCTCATGCACGCATTATAGGGGCGTTGAAGAAAATGCGAAATTCAGAATGGCGACCTCACCCCGCGCATGCAGGCCAAAGGCCGACGCACGATCGGGTTTCGGTGTCGAAGCCGTAAAATCAATTTGTCCGTTCGTTGTCGCTCTATTTCGATCCATCCTGGTCAATTGCAAAGTCGTCGCTCGAATTCCGGAGGAGCAGCAGGTCGCCGCTTTGAAGGGACAGAACCGTCATGAATGTCGGCCATGCTTGATCTTCAGAGTTTTTTTAATGCGCTGCTTTGTCGCCAAAAAGCCAGATCGTCAGCCACCGTGGGCGACCGCCAAGGATTCAACTCCGGTGAAAGCACGGCAAGACCAATCTCGTCGCCGACAATCTGCTTGCGAAGACTGCGATCCGACAAACCGCACTGCGGAGGCTGTCGTCAGAACGCCGCAAATTTGAAACGCTTCAACTGTAGGTTGCCGAGACGCTTCACATTCGTCACGACGCGACACAACCAATCAAGCGGAAGCTTGGTGCATCTGAATCGCATCGCCAACTGGCGTGCAAGCGATCGACCCGTTGTTGATTGCCAGCCAGTTCGACAATGGGGCTCACTTGAGCAACTCCCGAATCGCCTCCATCAGCACGTCTTCAACCTCGGGCGCCACGCGCGAGACCGGGCCTGTTTCGTAGCCTCCCTGCGAATACGAGTGCGCCAGACCAATGTAACCCGGTCCGTAATCGCCATAGGCTGCCATCAAAACCGGTGCACCCGCCCGCAGCTTCTGGGCCTCTAATTGATATTCGACGAACAGTTCACCCGGCAGATGCAGCACGGCGAGGGGCCCCAGTGTCAGGCAGCTGATGTCAATCTTGTCTCCTGCCGCGCAGCGTGCCGCCCACGCCAGATGGCGGGCACCTTGCAATCGGCTCCGCATCTCGGCATTCTCGTCGGCAATGATGCGCCTGAGCTGTGCCATATCAATCTGGCTGGCCACAGGAAGCGCCACCGGCCGCACATTCCAACGCACATCCCCGGCCATTACCGTGTACTTTTGCGTGGCGTCAAATGCAGCTTTCATTCCGGCGGCAACCCGCTGAGCAAGAATCGGCCGATTTTCGCGAGCTCCGTCGTTATACTTTCCCGCTGTGACATTCCCCCCGGCCCCGTCAAAATGGACGTGAAAGACTTCGGGGAGTTCGCGGTCGCGAATTCCTCGCGCCAGGCCGGGAAAGTCGCAGCTCACCCCCCCTTCTCCATAGTAGCTCTGCGGATGCGTCGCATAGTACGTCAGCGAGGCAAGAGGCTGGTCGCCGTTCCAGAAACTGAGCAGATGCACGAACGGGTCAATGATTCCTTCGGGCTCGGCACGAATCACTTCATCCTTCGTCGAGCTGTAGCGGACGTATTTAACATTACCATCGGGACCGAGCACGCGGCGATTTGAGGCAACCCGTTCGACCTTCCCTTTGCCGTAGCCAACATGTGTGACGGCCCGCGCAGCAT
>JAYTRB010000797.1:0-2591 GCA_043746425.1 Planctomycetia bacterium | reverse complement strand
GCTAAATCGAACAGGACGTGCTCCAGCCGCTCTTGGGCCTGAGTACCGTCGCTGGCATCAGTGACACGGTGCCTCATCGCTTACAGGGCGAGCCGAATAGACTTCCGCAGGCTCTGGTCGTCGTCGATCAGAAAGAATATTCATGCACATCCCTTCCTGCATTTTCTGTACCGTCAGCAGTCTCCCCAAGTGTCAAGGATCCGGGGGGTTCCGCCTACAGACTGGAATTCAGCGCGGCGGCAAACAACTGGATGTTGTTGCGTCCCTTGTTCTTGGCCAAGTACATGGCTGCGTCGGCGTGCTGCAGCAACTGACTTCCCGTCGAGTCGTCGAGGGGATAGACGGCAATGCCCATGCTGGCGGTTGCACGAAGTGGCAGATCATTGACGACGAATGGCTCGGACATCGACTGCATGAGCCTGGCCGCCAACGTGGCGGCGCCCTCCACGTGCCCCAGATCCGTCTGAAGGATGACGAATTCGTCTCCCCCCAGGCGGGCCACGGTGTCGCCGGCGCGGACAGAATGCCGCAACCGTTCGGCGACCAACTGCAGCAGGCGATCGCCGGCGTTATGCCCGAATGTGTCGTTCGTTTCTTTAAAATGATCGAGGTCAAAGTAATGCAGCGCCAGCATGCGGTGGTGACGTTTCGCTTGCGCCAGAGCCTGCTGCATACGATCGTGAAAGAGCACGCGATTGGGAAGGTCGGTCAGTGCGTCGAAATACGCCAGTCGCTGCATCCGACTCTCGGCTTGCTTGCGAACCGTAATGTCCAGAAACGTCACCACCGCACCAGTCAATCCTCTGTCACAGAATACCGGACGCGACCAATACTCGACGGGGAATGCGGTGCCGTCAGCCCGCCACAGCACGTCATTTTCGATATGCAAGGCATCGCCCCGTTTGTCGGGTTTGTGGAGCAGGCATTCGTCCTCTGCCAGGGGCGTACCATCGGGCAGTCTCGAGTGGATCAAAGCGTGCAGGTTTCTGCCAAGAAACGCGGCTGAATCCGCGTATCCCAAAATGCTTTTGAACGCCTGATTCGCAGAAATGCACCTGCCAGACAGATCGATTCCGCAGATCGCCGCATTGGTTGAGTCCAGCAGAAGCCGCATTTGCTCCGACTGCTCGTGCTTACCGAATTGCTCGTGCGAAATTACGTCGGTCGTGAGAAGTACCTTCAGAAATGAATTCACCGATGATCGAATCGCGACAGGTTTCGGCGTCCGTTGATTATGAACATCGTCGCGCCGAAGTGTCAAACGTTGTCGTCTCGGGCTGGAATCGTCACTGCGCACAGGCGTGCTGATTGCAAATGTACGCGGGCGATTTGCAATGATCCAAGGTGTCCGATTTTTTTAATTCGTCTTAACGTAAAAGGCCGCCGTGATTTGCAATCCGCTCACCAATTCGGCACGGGCCGTGCTTGAGAGTCTGTCATATTCGGGCCTCTGTCGACCCGCATGAACGGCCCAGAGACGGCAACTGGGCCCGATCGCGAAATATGGAATCGGCCCCAGGCAGGGACAGCCGGTGGGCCCCGATGTGGAAACCTGGTTGCAGAAGGAGCAGTACGAATCAAAACCCGGCATTGTCGCGCAATGGGCACGTGCCCATTCGACCGTGGCGGCGAACTGGGTGAAGGCTGATCCTCTCAATGGCGAGTATGTGAAGGCGTGGAAAAGCGAGCACCTGCAGGAAGTCGCCCAATGGAAGAAAGTCAATCCGTCCAATACCGAACCGAAGCCGGAAGACCTGGCCGTCCCCTTCTCCACCAGTTTTTCGGCTTTGCACCCGGGAATGTTTCCGAGTGTGGTCGAATACAAGAGCGAGGGGGGGAAACCGCAAAAAGAATCGAGCCGGTCAATGGGGGAACAGATATCCAAGGGATGTTCTTTGATCTGTGGCGCCAAGAACACGCCGATATCGACCTCGAACCCGTGCCGGCCGACATGGTCATGGCCTCTGGCTCGGGTCTCGACCCACACATCACACTGAAGAACGCGCTCTATCAACTCGATCGGGTGGCAGCGTGGCAAGCTGGCAACATCGCCGAGGTGAGTCAGGAGCTTGAGGAAATGTTACACAAGAACGCCACAGCGCCGCTGGGAGATCTCGTGGGCGTCAAGCTGGTAAACGTTCTGGAAGTGAACCTTATTCTGCGTGAGCGATTCGGCAAAGCAAACCGGTAAATTTCGTCAGAAATTGCCGTCCAGAGTCATTGGAAACGGTCCAGAAAGTCGTTCCAGGACCCGATTTTTCGCCTGTACATGGCTATTTTTAGAGCAATCAGGGTGCATTCCCGCTCGTGCGACTTAAAATCCATCGACACCGGGCGAATCAGGATATTGCCTTGAATCCCGACTCTGGATACGATCAGGAGGAGCAGTGTGCAAGTCCGCCGTGCGAGAGTTGAGGTGCGGCGACGGCCCCTGCTCGGTGGTTGTCCAGACGCATCTCGCCCCATTTTGGTTGTTGCGGGCGGCCGTCTTTTCTGTGTCGGCTTGGCGCCGCGCAGCCGTTGAATTGCCCGGGATTTGTTTGTCACGAGGAATGTTGATTATGAAGACGCACCTGCAAAGCGTGCTGTGG
>JAYTRB010000796.1:0-6006 GCA_043746425.1 Planctomycetia bacterium | reverse complement strand
CAGCAGTCGCCCGATATCGACGACCAATTCAAGACGGTCGATGAAGTCCTGGAAGGTGAGGGTTTCCTCGCGCAGGGCCTGTCGACGAAATTCCTCGCGGTAAAGCTGAGTTCGCTCACGGTCTTCGCGGGTTCCTTCAAATGAGTCGAGTTCCCAGGTGTGATCGAGCAGCCGCTGCGCCTCATCGGGCTCCTGCGGCCATCTGAGTGTCAGAACTTCAGGGCAGGTAGCGGTAACCTCGGCGCATTCGACCGGGTTGTCGTCGATAAAGATGAAGCTTTCGAGTCCGAGATTGAGCCGTGACGCAAGACTGCGAAGATTTTCGGATTTAGGCAGCCAGTTGATCGCTGCGGCCACAATCTGTTCGCGGCCAAGTTTCAGGTCGCTACGGGTTTCAAAAACCTGCCAGACGTCGAGCTCTTCGTTTTTGCTGCACAGACAAATAAGAACGCCGTTGTGGCTCAAACGTTCGAGAGTGGCGTGAAGCCGGCGATGATGCTGGTCGATTTCGATTCCGTCGGGGCCGAGCTCGCCCACGACTCCGCGCCACAAGGTGTTGTCGCAATCGACGACAACGACCTTACGTACGGCGGCGAAGTGCCGCTGCATGCACCGCATGGCGATCGTCGCCAGGATGTCGAAGTACGAGTCGCGAAATGGGACGTGCGCGATCTTGTCGCGTAGCGGGTCGTCAATCTGATCGACAGCCACGCCGTAAATGGCATGAAAGTCGCGGGCCATTACGGTGTGCAGCCCCGGGATGTCGCGCAAGGCGGCGACGAGGTGCGCTTCAGTCTCGGTCAGCAATTCTTCAGCGAATGAGCCGGCGCTGGAAGACGAGGGACAGAGCACCAGCAGCGTCGAGGAAGAGGCGTGGGCTCGGTGCGACTTCATCGCCTGCTCGAAATCGCGGGCCATATCTGGCAGGTACGAACGAAGATAATCGATTGACCCGGCTTTGTCGTCGGCCAGTTCGCGGAGCCAGTCGCGGACGCGCAACAACACCACATTAAAGCCCTGCGAGTTCGTCGTGAGCCGGCTTGCAGGGTTGAGCAGTTCCGGAAGAAGCTGACCGTAAGGGGCAACTTCGACGCGACCACTCAGGGCCAGCTCTTTGAGCCAGAATTGGAAAGCGGGGACGACCGGTTCGGCGGTGAAAGTGGCGGCAACGACAATCGAAATCGCAGGCAGGGTGTGATCGGCCGCTGGGGTAGTATCGCCAGAGGTCACAGCGCTGGCTGCGGTTGCCTGGTTCGCCGAAAAATCAGACAGAGTCTCAACCTGGCCTGGATGCCATTCGCGAGCCAATCGACCCACGACGTGCGCTGCGACCCGGTCAGAGGGAATGGCGCCCAGAACCCCGGTGGGTGTGTCGTTCCAACTCGTGAGCAATCGGGGCGGCCGGACTACGATCGAATACAGACTCGACGACTCGCGCGTCGCGGTATGAACGGCTGCTTCGACGGCTTGTTTCAAGGCGACGTAATGCGCAAAGCCGACTTGCGGATCAGCAACGAACGATGAAGAAATGCAAATGACTGCGCCACGACTTTCGTCGAGCAACGGCAGGCATGTTGCGAGCGGCGTGGTGGCCAGACGTAGATTGGCGCGCAGATATTCATCGAAGTGTGCCGTCGATTCGGCACTGATGCGAAGCATCGCGGGGGGTGCACAGGCATTCAAGACAAGCAGATCAAGTCGGCCGTGTCGCGCGCGAATGTCGTCGAGCGTCGCCGAACACCACGCCGGATCACTGGCATCCCCTTTCAGAAACTCGACGTTAAGGCCCCGTTCTGCCAGGGCTTGGGCCAGCGGAGTTGCAGCCTGACTGTGGGAACTGGCATAAACGCGGGCCCCGGCGAGCGCGAGGGCCGCCGTCAGGTCTGCCCCCAGTCCGCGGCTGCCGCCGATGACAAGAGCCACTTTTCCTTGCAGGCGGCGGGCGTCACCTGTCAACGTCGCTGCCAGAGCATCCAAATCGATGGCGATGGGAGTGAACCGCACATAACTTCGCAATTCGCAGACAGCCACGAGCTGCGCGTCGGGAGTCGTGACTTCAAGAATCGTGTCGAGGATGCGGAAATTCGGATCGAAACGGGTCGTCCGCGCCCGATACCATAAGAGATTGGAATCCGGCTGTGTTTCATGAAAGACAAGGCTTGCCCGAGTAAACAATGAGCGCAGCCCGGGTGATTCCATGCCGATCAGGTAGCTGCACAAGCCGAGAACTCGAACTGCAAGCGGTGTGAGGCAGTCGTTGATGGTCGCCCCTTCGGGCGGAGGGTCGGTGGCGTAGGCGCCTGTAATCTCAATTCCGGATTGAAACTCGGCGACGCGCCGATCGACAGGGGCCAACCGCTTGCCAGCATCGAAAATGGCTGCGTTCGCCTGCAGGGCCGCAGTCCAGGAAAGATCGGTGTTGGCCGGCAGTGGAGTCGGGGAAGGCGCGGGATTCCCGACTGTACCGCGGATCGAAAGCACAGTCGCGGTGCCGCGACCGACAGTGACCGAAAGTTCGTCAGCGGCGCGAGTCACATCAATGTCGTATTCGCATCCGGGGAACACTGCACCCCGAAACTCGATGTCGAGAGTTTGCAGCGGCCCTGCCCCCTGCTGAGCCATCGAACCCAGGGCGCCGATCACCGACAGCATGCCATGCACGATCGGCTGTTTGAAACTGGTTCCCTGCGCAAACTCCCGATCGACGTGCAGCGGGTTGAAATCGCCAGACCAGGCGGCGAATCGTTCGATGTCGTTGTCGGCAAACTGCATGGTGAGCGTGGCCTACCTTTGAGCGCGGCGAGAGTCTTGCGGCAATTGCTTCAAAAGTTGCTGGTATGCGGGCTGTTCCAGAGTGTGCAGCAACCGGGGATTGAAGCCGGCCTCGTCGGCCTTGCGGTATGAGTCGACGGCCGAAGACTTGTCGCCTAGTTTCATCCGGGCTTGCGCGAGATGATACCAGATCGAAGAATTGGCGATCTCCTTCAGGGCATTGTCGAGATCCTGAATGGCTTCACGGGGCCGGTCGAGATTGAGGAAAATGACGGCGCGGGTGTCGAGCAGGTCCGGGACGGGCCCCACCAGCTGGATGGCGCGATTGATGAGGCTCAATGCTGTTTCTTTTTCCATCGGCTGAAACGAAATGAGCCAGGCAAGGTTGTTGAGCGCCACGATGTTGCGCTCGTTGCTGTCGAGCAGGCGGCGATAAATCGCGGCAGCTTCGGAGTAACGTCCCTGATAATCACGTAAATCGGCGAGCGAGACCGAGAGTTCGGCGACCAGTGGGGGGGAGGCCATTTCGAGCGCAGAAAGCAGGCGGTCTTCAACTCGGGCAACTTGTTGGGGAGTCGCGCTGCCAACGCGAATGACCCCGACGCTGACGCTGGCGACAGCGCCCGGACGGGACGTGCTGGCGGCTGAATCGCACAGGTCGAGCGCCTCGTCAATCTTGTTTCGCCGTGCCAGGAATGCAACGCGTACAAGCACCGTGTCGGGCTGCGTCGAACGCGCCACGTACATCTGGTAGGCCTCGTCCGCGGCAGTAAATTCGCCGATCGTTTCGAGGACGCTCGCCGTGGCGCGAATAATTTCGCCTTGCACGGCGGCGACGTAATCTGAAGCGATCAGGTAGCGCTGTAAAACCGCGAGTGCTTCCGCATGGTCTCCCGATTTTTGAAACTTTTCGACGCGTTCGAGAATTGTGCGGGCGGTCGAGTCGCCCGTCTTCTGCACAACGGCTTTGAGGGCGGCAATGGCTTCCAGCGGCTTTTGTTGTTTGACAAGATCACGCAGCAGCTCTTCAGGTTTCAGATCTGACAGGCGTTTGAGATACGATTGCAGAACGATAACCGCATCGGCGGTATGGTCTTGAATCGACAGCAGGCGGGCGCGTGTAATCGCCGTCCTGAACGAATCGGGCTCGAGCTGTTGCAAGTTGTCGGTGGCCTCGGCGGCTTCTGAGATCGTATCGGCGTCGGGGTGCTTCTGATTGAGCGCACCGACGATGAATTCGAAAAGGAAGATGGGATTGCCGGGGTCGTCCTTTTTCAGTTTGCGATATGCTGCCAGCGCCTCGGGCCAGCGGCCGGTGGCTTCGTAAAGGCGCGCCAGCTGCAGCTTTTCGGATGAGGAAGGTTCCTGCCGGCGGGCAATCTCTTCGAGGACGGCGATAAGCCGAATCTGGTCGCGGCGCAATGTGCTGCGTCCTAGAATCGCAGCCTGAACGCGCAAGTCGGCGGCCGAAGTGTCAACGACCTTGTCACTGTTTGCTCTGAGCATTCTCAGGGCCTTGGCCAGCTCTTCATAGCTGCCACGAGAAGCCATGATAATGGCTTTGGTGCGGCGCGCGTCGTCGACGATCTCTTTGTCGAGTCCCGCCGCCGGGTCAAGAAGCTGATCGACGCGAGCCGCGGCCTTGTCGAGTTCGTTGTTGCGCAGATAGAAGGAAATGAGGACGCGCCGCAATCCGATGTTCTGCGAATCGGTTTCGAGGGCCTTCAGGTAGGATTCTTCTGCGTCTGCCGTCTGGCCCGCGCCCTCATAACACATGGCCAGCGTCAGCGGGCGGAGTTGCTTCGGGTCAGCCGGCACGCGTTCGCTTACCTGGCGAATTACGGCCGCGGCTTTATCGAGATTGCCGGCGCGCACCAGGAAAGTGACCCGCAAGTACCAGACTTGCGGCACTTCGGGTGCCTGTTCGCAGGCCTTGGTGAACAGCTCATCGACGTCAGGGCCCAATTCGCCGCGGGCGATCTTGATCTGAGCTTGCAGAATGAGATCGCGATAATCATTGGAATCCTTGACGATACGGATGGCGTCATCGAACTGCTCCCGCCGCCAGGCCACGTTCGAGGCCAGACGGGCCAGATCTCCCGTGAGCAGCTCAGGTGAACGAGAGGCGACGCGGTTGATCTCTTCGTGGGCCTCGTCATTCCGTCGGTGTTCATAGAGATAAGAGATGACCCGAAAGACCGTGTCGCGGCTGCGATCGCCGAGCGTCATCGCCTTCCGAAAATAGGTGAATGCGGCATCGGCATTGCCGCGCATCGTTTCGAGCAATCCGAGGCTTCGCGGGACGACCAGCCACGATGGCCGCTCTTGTGCGGCGCGGGTCAGAAGCTGGTGGGCGAACTTCAGTTGATCGAGCTGCGCCTTGCTGAACAACCCCTTTTGTCGCGACAGTTTGAGCAGCAGTGCGTTCGCTTCAATATAATCGCCGTTCGGGCCATTGACCCCTTCAATCTTTCGGATTTCAGCCAGAGCCGTTTTCAAGATGTCGGAAGTCTTCAGGCGGGAAGCCGCATGTGCCAGGCCCACGTAAACGTCGAGTGCGTGCGGCGCTTCTTCGACCGCGAGCTGCCAGCAGGCGACCGATTTATCGAAGAGCTCTAACTGAAAATATGCCTGCGCCAGTTCGCGAAACAGGCGCTCGCGATCAGAAGAGCTCAGAGAGCGAGTATGGTTTTCGACCTCGGCGAGCAGTGCCGGCGCGCGGGCTGCCTCAAGCTGTTGCGCCTGGCGAATTCGAACCGCCTGCAGTTCAACTCGAACTCCGAGGCGCTGTGTCGCCTCTTCCAGAAGGGCCAGCGTTCGCTCGTTCTTACGAGATTCATCCTGATCGTCGCGACGCAGAATGACCATAGCCAGTGCCGACCACAATGACACGTCGTCGGGATGTGCATCTCGCGCCGTCATCAACAACCGCTCAGCTTCGTCGAATTGTTGGCGCTGAAAGAGAACTTCCGCACGCAAAATCGTATTGTCGCTGGAACCTTTTGTGGCTTGGCGATCGGCGATTGCCAGGATGCGCTCGACATTTTCCCAGCGGCGCTGTTCAGCCGGCAATTGGAGCTGTTTGAGAATCAGCAACCTGGCGAGGGCGAATGATGCACCAGGAAATTCAACAAAGCCGTGGTAGATTTCGATGGCCTCATCCAGCTTGTCAACGCTGACCAGGGTCTGCGCCAGCCCAAGCCGTCCGGGTGCCCAGAAGGGATCTTCTCTAAC
>JAYTRB010000795.1:0-1786 GCA_043746425.1 Planctomycetia bacterium | reverse complement strand
TGTAGAGATGTATTTAGAGAATCTGTTTCCGCGGGGTTTCGAGAATGAACGCCTTGGATTCTCGCACACTGAAGAGAACCGGCGTCCTGCAAAATCATTGGTGCAAGTTGCTCAAACCACGGGTGGCCGGCCATGCAGGCCATTCAAATTCTTACACCACGCGACGGCGGCCGCTCGACCTTCTGCTGATCAACTGGCGGCTTATGGAGTGCGTGAATGGGCCGTCTCCACGTGCTGGTGGGAATGGGCGTGAGCCGGTTCTAGAAACCGAATACCCCAGGCCAAGGCAACGCCCACCAGGAGGGCCGCTGTCAGCTGGAACCGATTGTGCGAATGAAACTCCATTTCCGGAAGCAGGTCGCTCAAGGCGATGCACAGAAACACTCCGGCCGAGACAGCCAGAGCGCAGCCGACAATGATCGCCTGCCGGCCCGAAAATTCATCCATTCCCAGAAGAAACAGCGCGGTTCCCAGCGGGCAGATCAGCGAGAAACCCGCATTCACGAGGGTCCGCGAACCGGGCGACCATCCACTGGCTGCCATGACCGAAGTGATCGCTAGCGAATCCAGCGGCTTGTGCAGAACGACGGCCACGAACGTTCCAAAACCAAGAAGCCCCGCGGGGCCATGCAACGAATCTCCCGCGACACTCGCCCCCAGTGCCAGACCGTCAATCAGGGTGTGAAGCGACATTCCCAGAAAGACGCCGACCCAGCTCAGGTTGCGCCCGTGCGACGTCAGTGCCGGCACATGAACGTGGCCTTGAACCTGATCGCGTTCAGGGCCCGTGTGGACCTGATCGTGGCCTCCCGTGGCAAGATGGTGCGCACAGGGAACTTCGGTCGGTCCGTGATGGTGAAAATGAAATAGCCGCAATAGAAAAAACATGACGAGCAGGCCCGCCATCATGCCATACGCGGCCAAATCGGGGCCGTTGTCGCCCAGTTCGACGAGAGCATGGGGCAACATGTGCAGCACGCCGACGCCGAGCATGAAGCCGCCGATCAGGCTGATGACAAGTTGCATGACGGTATGTGATGGTTCAAAACGATGCGGGATCCAGCCACCGAAGAGAGATGCGCCAATAATCGCGACACAGTACAGACCGAGAAGCATGATTGACCAGCGGTCGGTTGCTGCGGCGACGGGCACGTCGGCCGAGCCATCAGATTTCGATGAATGGGAATGCGGTAATGGTTCGCGCGCATGCACGTGGTCAGCGTCATCGCGGTCGTGGTGGCCATCATCGTCGCCCTGATGGCTATGCACGTGGCGGCCCGAATGCTCTCCTGCCGGAAGCGACTCGTCTGCGCGATTCGGGATCGGAAAGCACAAAACGACGAACGTCATAAGGCCAATCAAAAGCAAACGCAAAGTCATTCCTTTCGGCATTGAGCCGAGCGAAGAGTCTGCTGACCGCGCCAGCTTTTGCATACGCAGTGCAGGTAACCCAATGGCATAAATGCAATCAATGTGCAGATATGGATATTGTGACTTCCTGCCGGAAAAATCGCAACCGATAAAGCAGAGGTCCAACCTTACTCGACGATCGAACCGACAACTCGTCGAAGCCGGGGGCCGCCGGGAGCAGAGTCACGTTGTCGAAGTGCGTGACGGCGTCTGGTTTTGTCCACAAGCCGACCTGGCCGAGGATGACAACATTCCTCTCGAAATCTGTCGGCTCTTTTGCGTGTCCGTCGTCGTCCCGGCGTTTGGGAAAGATGTTCCACCAACGCCGCGCGACCTCGATGTCGGACCAGCCTTGAACGACGTCGGGCCGATTGCG
>JAYTRB010000794.1:0-5770 GCA_043746425.1 Planctomycetia bacterium | reverse complement strand
CCGGAAGCCGAGAATGGAAAAGTCTGTCGCAATGCCGAGCTTTTGTTGCACAGCCGATTTTCCGCAGCAAACATTCTGCGATTGGCGGGAATCTACGGTCCCGAGCGGCTCGTGGCCCGCCTCGCCGCGCTGCGTGCAGGTATGACGCTGGAAGGCAACCTCGACGCCTGGTTGAACCTGATCCATGTCGACGACGCCGTGACGGCAATTTTGGCCTGCGAATGCCGGGGTGGCTCTGGCACCACCTATCTCGTCTGCGACGACAATCCCTGCCGGCGGAGGGAGTTTTATTCGCTCCTGGCCAATTTGATCGGGGCGCCCCCACCACAGACGATGCCCGCCGCCGGCATCGCGGTCGATTCGGCCGCACTCAATAAACGCTGCTCAAATCGACGAGTCCGCGAGGAGTTGAAGGTTGTTTTGAGATACCCTTCAATCGAGATCGGCCTTCCCGCCGCACTGACGCCTTCAGCCCCGAACGCGCCGCGACGCAACCCCCTTGACTCCCCCCCATTGCAATCGGGTGAATAGTCTGGAAAACCGGATAAAGAAGCCGGGCGGCATTCCTTGCACAAATGCACCAGCGCCGCAGCGTCTGTTTGCATGGTTATCGAATTCCATGAAAACGTCTCGCATGTGGATTGCGAAACGAAAATGTAAAAACATTCCCCGCTCCCGCCACCGCAACTTGCGAAGGCAAGAAGCCGTGGGTTGGGGGCGATGGCCGAATGCCCACTTCAGCTTCCCGTCGATTTCCTCTATCTTCTACCTTTTGCCCTTTTCCATTTGCCCCGCAACTCTGCCCCCATCTCCCTTATGAACTTTCTTATCACCAATGACGATGGCATCGACGCGGCCGGCCTGGCGGCGCTGCGAGCGGCGGCAGAATCTCTCGGACAGCCGCTGATCGTCGCGCCGGCCAAATGCCATTCGGGGGGAGGGCACCAGATCACGACCCACGATCCGATTCGCGTCAGTCGCCGTGCTGAAACCTGTTACGTCATCGAGGGAACCCCGGCAGACTGCGTGCGAGTGGGACTCACGCGTCTGGCACCAGAGACTGACTGGGTTCTGGCCGGAATTAATCACGGCGGCAATCTGGGCGCCGATCTGTTCATGTCGGGAACGGCAGCGGCCGTCCGCGAGGGGGTCTTGCACGGCAAGCCCGGAATCGCCGTGTCGCACTATCATCGCAAAGGAATCGATCCGCTCGATTGGCTTCGTGCCTCGCGCTGGCTCGCCCCCATAATCGGCGAACTGATGCAGCGCCCTTGGAGCACTGGAACATTCTGGAACGTCAATTTGCCGCATCTGCCCGCGGGCGCCGCTGACCCGGAAGTCGTATTCTGCGCGCTCGACCCGTCGCCGTTGCCGGTCGACTACGAGACAACCGGTGAGCTGCTCTTATACAATGGCAATTACCACCAGCGACGTCGGCAGGCGGGTACCGACATCGACCACTGTTTCAGCGGGCGCATTTCGATCTCGCTGGTGCGGGTGTTTTGAACGACAGCCCGTCTGAGATGCGTCATTCCGGATTCGCAAAACCATAAGCGAGGGGCAACAATGTACTGTTTGAATGTGTGGCTGACAGTCAAAGACCCGGCGAATATCGAGCCGGTGAAATCACTATTGGCCGAGCAGGTGAAATTGAGTCGCGTTGAGCCGGGGTGCCTGCGATTCGAGGCCTACCATTCGGAAGCCGATGCGCGGCGGTTTCTACTGGTTGAGCGGTGGGCTCAGAAATCTGACTGGGAAGTTCATCGGACGGCGCAGGCCGTCACCGAAATCTACGTTCCTCGGGTTCTGCCTCTCGTCGATCGCGAGCCGCACGTTTCGACGCTGATCGAGTGAAATGGCTCCCTGCGGGCCCATTCCTCCAAAGACGCGAAAAGGCCCGTTTCCGTATGGAAAACGGGCCTTTTCGGTAATTGAAATGATCGGTCTGGCTCATCGCGCCAGCCGGGCTCACATGGGGCCTTCCCTGGCTATGTGCCACCCGCACCTGCGGCCGGCGCGAGACCGGCATGCAGGAACAGGTCAGGCGAGTTGCTTCCTGCGTCCCACAAGCGTGCGAATCCGTTCGGCGAGCAGCGCCACGTCAAACGGTTTGCGGAAAGTCTCATTGAAGACCGAGCGATCGAAACCGCTCGAATTGTCTTCATCACTTAACAGGCCGACCAGAACCGTCTCGAGATATTCAGTGTTCTTGCGAAGGTTCTGAGCGATCATGACGGCCTCATTGCGGCCCATCATGAAGTCGATGACGACGCAATCGGGGTGCAGCGATTCGGCCTGAATGCCGGCTTCGAATCCGCTGTTCGCGAAATCGAGCTTGAACGTGTCGCCGCTCATCTGATCTTTTAATCCATTACGGATTCCGGTTTCGGCACCGACGATGAGAATCTTGCCGACCGCTTCGTCTTCCAGTTCTCCCAGCGGCATTCCGTGTTCCTTAAGGAACCGGATCAGGTGCTCACGGGGGATTCGCCGGTCCTGGGAACCGGGGATCCGATAACCGCGAAGTCGACCCGAGTCAAACCATTTGCTGACTGTACGCGGGGCTACTTTACAGATCTTAGCTACCTGTCCAGTAGTAAAGATCGTTTTCATGGCGGGCTCTCCAGACTATATCTGTCAAACAGGGCAGAGGGATGCGGGCCCTCTGGAGACTCACTCCTACCACGTTGGTCGGCGTTCCTTGCCTAGTGGTCCTCTTGGCGAACCACCGTGGTCTGGGTCGAAGCGAGTCTCGGGTTTCGAAAGACGGCTGTTGGTTTTGTCGCCTCAGCGGTCTGTCGCCATACGTTGGCGGGGATCGTGCGGGTAAACGAATGACGTTGGACTCTCCGTTCGCGCGACGCCGTGAACGCCTCTTTTCGCAGACCCCGAAATCTGGTCGGCGAAAGCGGTGTCGGTACGGCGCCGAAAGGAGGAACCGGGCACCCGGAATGCGACAACTCCGCACTCAATGTGTGGCGTGTCTTTCAAAATGGCGAGTCCCCCCTTTCAACGTTTAGAGCTGCCAATCGTCAGAATGATCCGTTCGCAGGGCGTGGATGCATTCTTAGTCCTATTCCAGCTCTAACCGTCTAACCTATTTTTTCGATCCGCAGCCCATGCTGACTTTAGGTTCTTTGGCACGAACAACCGTGGCGCAGTGGGAGTTCCGTCATTTCCGGTTTTTCCGGTCGACTCGCTGGCGACTGTCTAAACCGCATTTAACCTTCGCTGCAGCAATAAGTTGCGATGACTCCTGCGGACTCGACACGAGCCGAGGATGGGCTTCTTCACAAAATGTTTGCAATTCACCTTGACACGCAATAATGAGCGCGACGCCGATCGTCTTGCCTGATGACGGGGTTAATCCCGCCAGTTGAGCCGTGCGGCGCGGTGCGATTGAGACGGCAGTTGCCAATCAACGTCACGTGCGGGTGTTGCCGGCGACGTATGGCGGGCAAATGCGTGCGGGTTATCGAAGAACCGCGCGAACAAATCTGCTCGAACCGCTGCCGCGCGTCAGAACGCCGGGCCTACGCCGCGGTCGTCACTTCGCCGACGGCCGGAGCCGGGCCCGGCGTTTTGAAGTGACCGTCTTCGCTGATTTCTTCAAAGCGCACGGTCATTCGCTTCGAAACGCCGGCCTCCTCCATCGTGACGCCGTACAAGACATCGGCCCCCGTCATGGTGCGCTTGTGATGCGTGATCACGATGAACTGCGTCCACTGCTGGAATTCCTTGATCACTCCCAGGTAGCGGTTGACATTCCCTTCATCGAGTGCGGCGTCGACCTCATCGAGGATGCAGAATGGGCTGGGCTTGCTCTTGAAGATCGCCAGCAGCAAGGCGACGGCGGTCATTGTCTTTTCGCCACCCGACAAGAGCGAAATGCTGCGCAGTTCCTTGCCTGGGGGGCGGGCAACGACGTCAATGCCGCATTCGAGCACGTCGTCGGGGTCTTCGAGCACGACATCCCCTTCGCCGCCTCCGAACAGCTTGCGGAACAGTTCCTGAAAGTTCTCGCGAATTTGCGCAAACGTTTCGACAAACATTCGCTTGCTCTCAACGTTGATGCGGCGAATGATTTCCTCCAGCGTGCTTTTGGCCTCGACGAGGTCTTGCAGCTGGCCGCTGAGTCGCGCGAAACGCGTTTCCAATTCGTCGAGCTCCTGCAGGCTGTCGGTATTCACCTGCCCGAGTTGTTTCAGCTTGCGGCGCAGTTTGTTGATCTGCTCTTCGACCTGGGCGCGGGCTTCGTCCTCTGACCCGCTCGCCACTGTTTCAAAAGGCGTTGAGTCACGGGCGACGCCCTCGATACCCGTTACGTCTTCGGCCGGGTTGGTGTCTGAGCCCGCCGCGTTCTCTGCCGCCGCTTGTCGCGCCGACACCCCTGATTGCGCAATCTCGGTCAATTCAACCTGAAACTCATCGCGCAGCCGTTCTTCAAGGCTCGTCAACTGGTGGCGAATCTCTGTGGTCTGCATATCGAAGGCATGGTTCTGGTCTTTCTGGTCGCGCAGGCGATGACGAACGTGAAGCTCACGCTCGGCCAGTTCGGCGCGAAGGCCGCGCGCGATGTCGCGATCTTTCTGGAGCTGCGCGACCTCGGCTCCCACCAAATCTCGTTGCATAGCCAGTTCGCGGAGCACGTTGTTGGTGTTCAGAATCTCAAGCTCGATCTGATCGCGCTTGCCCGCCAGTAATTGAAATCGCCGCGCGGCCTCTTCGCGATGCAGTTCGCGCTGGAACCGCTCCTGATCGAGACGCGTCCGCGCATTCTGCAGGTTTTGCAGGCGTTCTTCGAACTTGGCCAGGTCGCGTTGTTCGGCGGCGAACAGGTTCTGCAATTCGTGCAACCGGGCTTCGTCGGCTGCCAGTTCGCGCTCGTGCTCGTCAATGCCCGTCTGCAACGTCTGCTGAGCAGCTTCGAGACGGGCCAGTTCGTGCTGGGTCGCTGCCCACTGCGGTTCGATCTGTTCCAGTTTTTCGTTCGCCTGCTCGAGATCGGCCTGGGCGTCGGCCTGCTGGCGGACAGACCGTTCCAGATCGAGATCCTTGCTTCCCAGAGCGGCCCGCAATTCGGCAAATGAATGCGAACACAGATCCAGGTCGAACTGCAGTTGTTGTTCTTGTGGCGAGAGTTCTCGCAACTCGACCGCTGCACCTTCAATTGCTGTTTCGGCAGAGGCGATCTCGCGGTCGAGCCGGGCCAGCTCGGCTTTGATTCCCCGCAGCTCACTTTTTCGCGAGACGAGTGCCGTTTCGCTGCGCAGCGAGCCCACATACAACGTACCATTCGACTCGAGCAGCTCTCCTTGCAGCGTGACGAAGCGGCACGTATCGCCGGTCGTCCGGGCCAGTTGCCAGGCGGCTTCGAGCGAGGCCACGATCCACGTATCGGCCAGCAGCCGCTCGGGAAGGTGATGAATTCCCGAGGCAGAGCGCACGAGGCGGTCGGCGCGGCACACCACTCCCGGGCGGCCCGAAAGGTCAATTCCCGCGGCGCGTGGCGAAGCCGGCCAGAAGAACGTGTCGGCCGTTCCGATCGGCATTTCACCCAGCGCTAGAAATCCCACACGACCCGAGATACGGCAGTCTCCCTGGCCCAGAAAATCGACCAGCGGGCGCCCGTCGTCGAGGACAATCAATTGTCCACGGCTCCCCAGAGCGACCTCAAGCAGGGCGGCGTTTTCGAGGTCAACTTCAAGCAATTCGACGACGTTTCCCAGGACGTGATTCCAGGGGGGGCCGGCGGCCTCTTTCGCCAGCG
>JAYTRB010000793.1:0-3891 GCA_043746425.1 Planctomycetia bacterium | reverse complement strand
CGACCCGTGTCAGTTTGTCGGCCATGACCGCCTCACGACGTGGGGAGTGTGAAAGGCTTGCGGACGACTGCCTTGACGATTTTGCCGCCACGAATGCATTGTGTGCAGACGCGACGGGTTACCGTGCGCTCGCCTTCTTGAATACGAATGCGCTGGAGATTGGGGCGGAACGACCGGCGGGTAATGCCTGTTGTTTTGCGACCGTTGCCTCCGAGGTATTTCGCCTTTCCGCGCTGGGCAAGCTGATTGCCGCGGATCGGTTGTTTGTCACACACTTCGCAATGCATTCCCATGACCAAATTCCTTCGCTGACTCGACCTTGACGGTTTTTCCAAAAGCCCAGACGTTTTATCATAAAGACCATCAGTATAGCGATTTCGGACTGCAACGCAACGCTTGCCGGGAATCGATGGCATTACATTTTACAGGAAGCTGGCAGATGCCGGCCCGACAGCTCGAAGTCAATCTGTCGCCAGCGTGCATTTCCAGGAATTGGCAAGCAAATTCTGAATTTCAGGCCGTCTCGATTCCGTCTGATGACTTGTAAGAAAGGACGGTACGACCGTCCGCGAATTCAAATTGGCCTTTAGCGGAATGCGTGCAACATACTTACCTATATATAGTTGCACGAATTCGAGCAATTGCAGGATTCTCTGGCACGGCCCTTGCTTAAGATCCGCTTTCAATACTTCAGACTGAATCGACTCATACTGATTTCGGAGCAGCCTGAAGCGGAACGTAACTTCGAATCGAGTGCCGGTCGCGAGCGACGGCATTCGGTAGCATTTTATGGAGGTCGAGCATGCTGGTTCTCACACGGAAGCGATTGGAGATGATCCGAATTGGAGAAGACGTCATCATAAAAGTCCTGGAGATCGGGCCGCGCGTTGTGCGACTGGGCATAGAGGCGCCCCCTGCGATTCGAGTCATTCGGCCAGAGGCGCTGGCGAAGCATGGTCCGCAACATCCGCCCGCTGTGCTCCTTGAGCAACGCCGTGGCCGTTCGTTCGGCATCACCCCTTTGCCGACGACGCGTTTGCCTGAAGACTGCTTCGAAAAAAAAATCCCAGAGCCCGAGTGCTGCAGCGGGTAGTCAATCTCCTGCGGACGCGGGGCGGCGGCCGATGATTTTCTTCAGCCGTACTCTGAAGAGTTGCGTTTCAACGATCTGGAGCTTTCGAGATGCGGACCCACAGGAAGAACAGTTGGATCACGTCGGCTTCTGCCGGATGAATCGAAATTGCTCAGTTGCGAGTGATTTCCCCCGTTTTCTAATGGAAAACTGTGGGGACTTTCGGGTATGCTCAATGAGCCGCCGGGGATGTCAAACGATCTGCCGGCGCATTGTCGATATTCGTCTGTGGATCCAGGGTCGTGTTGATTTTGCGCGCCAAAACGCCGGATGAAGATGAAGTGGCTGCCGACCCGCCAGGGCGCTGGATCGCCGGTTTGTCGAATGAAATGCCCTTGATGGATGCCCTGGAATTGATTTATCTGCAGCGCTTTCAGGGCGTCGTGTGGTATCTGCCGCTGGCTGCCGACAAAGACGAGAACGTCGAATATCTGCATAAACTGCGAGTTGCATGTCGTCGTCTGGGGGTGGTGCTCGACGTTCTCGCCGAGGGATTTTCCGAACCCCCGCGACAATCGCTGGCCAAACTGCTGCGGAAGATCAGGCGGTGTTGCGGTCAGGCACGCGATCTTGACGTGCGTCGCACGGTTCTTGAGTCGCAGCTTAGTTCGGCGTCGGTGGAAGACGCGGCCGTCATCGAGTTGCTGTGCGAACAAACCGTTCGCAAGCGAGCCCGGGTTCAGCAGACGATTCGCCGCAAACTGACAAAGCTGCGGCCCGATCTGAATCAGGCCGGTGCCGTACTGTTGTCGTCGTTGCGCTCTGTGCGTCGTGATGCAGATGACGGGTATTCTTCATTCGGCAAGACGGGGCGCCGCATTCTGGCGAAGGAACTGGCAGCTCTGTGGGATCTGGCCGCCTGGGAACTGGCAGCCCGGGATTTGACCGCACAAGATCGGGAGTCGACGGCGGCCTTGCACCGGCTGCGAATCGCCCTGAAGCATCTGCGGTATGCGTCCGAGATTTTTATTCCCATATTGCCGCCGTCGTTTTGCGAGAACTTCTATCCGCATCTCGAAGAGGTTCAAGATCTGCTGGGCGAGGCTCATGACGCCACCGAAGCGGCGCGCATTTGCAGCACTACCCAAAAAAAATGGAAGTCGTGGCGCGGGAAGAAGAAATGGGCGCGCCGTGGCCTGGCGGGGTTTCGGTGGGGCGCCGTGCGGCATGGTCTGGAAGTGACGCGTCTGGCATGTGTTCAACAAGGGGCCCACGCGCGAACTGAATTTCTCGAATTCTGGCCGGGATTCTCGGGTGATTCATTTCGCAGGCCCGTTGCCGCCCTGCTGGCGATTCTGCAGGATCCTGCGATTTCTGTGGCGGGCGTCGACCCGGCAGGGGAAGACGTTTCGACAGCAGGTGATGATTCGACGCAGGGTGATGATTCGACACGGGGGGAAAGCAAGGACTATGAGCATCTTTTGCCGCATTGACGACAAGCACGTGCCTCTTTACCGCGTGCTGTGGGTCTCGGCGACTCCCCATTTCTGCGGGGACTTGGAATGCCAGTGTGAAGGTCTGCACGAGGTAGCGCTCGAAGGGGGCGAATCGGTGTGGGCCAAATTTGACGAGAAAGAGAATCTGCTGCAGTTGATCGAAGACTGGCAGGGGGGTGGATAAAGGGCCGTACCGCCGCCCGTCGTTGATCAGGTTCTGCAGCGTGCGAATGCGATCTGCGGTGAATCGCCGGCAGAAATTTCCGGCCGTCGTAGAATCGGGAATCCGCCGGGCGCCCCGGGCGTTCAGGTACGATTCGTCCTGTCGTCCTGGCGTTGCAGTTCGACGTCTTCCAGACAATGACCGCCCGCCAGCACACTATACGCGAGGTTCAGTCTCCGCCCGAAGAGTCGTAGGCGGCAACTCGAAATGTCGTTCGCGACTTCTGCGGCTTGTTTGCCGACAGGCTCAATTTCAACAGATTGGCCTGCGCGCCGGGCTTTAAAGTTTCGAGTTGTTGTGGCCGGCCCGCAGACTGAGAAATGCACGTGACGACGTGCGAGTCGCCGACGACGCTCAAACGGCAACCCCGAACCACGATCGCCGCTCCTTCGTCGATTCCCAGCCCCACCAGTCCCGGACGAGCCGCCAGGGTTCCCAGAAGGCGATCCTGGCGATTGCGCGCCAAAAAATGCTGGTCGATCACCGTTCCGGGGAGCAAGCCGAAACCACGCCCAATTTCAGGGTTCGTTTCGCCTTTGCGGATCATCACTGACGACATGATCGCGGCGCCTGCCGATGTGCCACCGACCACTCCACCGCGTTGCATCACGGCTTTGATCATTTGTTCTGAAACCGTTCCCAAATACGTGTCGGCCAGCCACGCTTGCTCACCACCGATAAACCAGACGCCCGTGGCGTCGGCCAAAGGTCGGGCGAAATCCGGGTCATCGGCTGTTTCCCGCGAGCGCGTGTACAAGACGGTCAAACGGGTCAAGGTTTGCTCGCGCCAGAATTCCAACTCCTCTTCGACCTCGTCAGAATCGGCCGTTTCACTGGCAGTCGTGATGACGACGACGCGGGCCTCTTTGCCTCCCGCGGCGTCGACGAATTCATGCATTACGTCGTCCGAAATCTCGCCGCCGCCGCAAATGACAAGAGTTCCGTGCGACAGCGATATGAGAAACCGAACCGTGGGCTCGTCGTCGTTGTCGTCGATTCCGTCAGGAATGGACAGGACGAGCCCGCAAATGACAAGGATACTGCACAGACGCCTTAGCAATCGAAGGAACCTCTTCTTCATGGGGAAGATCGACCGGGGG
>JAYTRB010000792.1:0-2349 GCA_043746425.1 Planctomycetia bacterium | reverse complement strand
TGAGCGGCGAACTCGCCAGATCCGGGATGCAGCCGTATGGGCGTAAACTGGTCAGCGGAATACTCCGAAGCCAGGGACCAGACTGGGGGACGCGGTTTGGGGCCAGCCAGGACGCGAGAGGGATTCATCGGCACGATCCCATCGTACTGGCGTTCAGCGCAGGCCGACTGGATCGACTCGGCATCGAATGCCGTGTCGCCGAGAACAACGACATTCCAACCCTTTCCAGAAGTTGCGGCTCAGGAATCGCGTGAGCTGGGCGCGGTGCCGCGGTTCGGTACGCACGGTCCCTGCCGCCTGCAAGGCCGACATTCGACCGCGATGAACTACAAACGCCATAATCAGTCGTATCGCCAAGGCTTCCCGGGTGGCGTTCAACTTCAAAAGCTTCACGAACTCCTTGAGTTTGGGCAGCGCTTCCTGCATCATGAACAAGTCCGATTGCCGAAGTTGGTGGCTGCTTCCATTCGAAAAACACCAAGACTCTTCATGGTCTTGCTGGAGATCGGCAGGGTTTCAGGTATTCACCTGATGGCAAGACAACCGAAGCAGAGAAAGCATTCCGCCGTTGGAGCTACAGCTACTGGCAGAACCGAGCGAAAGGGTTTGGATAATGGCCACGTTGAATGACGTTGCTCAGTTTGTTGTGCAAAACCAAGACATTTCCGATGCCGGACGACCAGCAACGGATGACTTGATCGGCAAGGCAGAACAGTTCCTCGATTTGCGATTTCCGAACGACTACCGAGAGTTTTTGAAGCGATGGGGAACGCTTGCCATTGGGCCGCTGGAGTTTTATGGGATCACCGGTGATGCTTTCGACTCTTCGTCTGTGCCAAATGCGATTTGGTTAACGAATCGAAAGCGGCAGCAACTTGGACTCCCCAAGGAGTTGGTCATTCTCTATGACAACAACGGGGTCGAATACTATTGTCTCGACACGAGCAATGCGGAAGAATCCCCTGTTGTCATATGGGATATTCGTTCAAGAGAAGTCCGAGCGGTGAAGGCCAATTCGCTCTTTGATTTCATTCTGGAGGAATCGGCAGATTCTGTTTAGGCGAGAGCACATGGGGACTAGTGTGGCGTCAACTTTGATTTTTGGGGTTCACTAGCCCCCCTCAACGAGCCCGGTTCACATCCCGGCTCAATAATCCAGACTGGCCCCGCCTTCGGCTTCGATTGCCTGACCTGTAATAAAGCTCGAATCATCGGTCGCCAGAAATAAGGCGATGCGGCCGATCTCTTCGCCCGTCGCCATCCGCCCGAACACCTGCAAGCCGCCCACCCGCTCGAGCGCCGATTGCGGATCGGGCAGCGTGGCCGCCCAGTCGCGCATCAAAGGCGTATCGACGTTTCCTGGCAAAATCGCATTGACGCGAATCCCCTCGCGCCCCAGTTCGACCGCCAGCGATTTCGTCAGGCTGAGCTGCGCTCCCTTTGTCGAACAATACGCCGTCGAATGCTCTTGCCCCAGCAGGGCCACCATCGACGACATGTTGATGATCGTCCCTTTCGTTTTCCGCAAATGGGGAAGGGCGTACTGGCAACCGGCAAACGTGCTGATGAAATTCATGCGGATCAGGGTTTCGAGGTCTTCCAGCCGCGTCTGGTCGATCGTCGTCGCCGGCGGATGCCAGCCGGCATTGTTGATCAGGCAATCCACCCGTCCGAATTCCGCCGCCGTCAGGTCGATCGCCGATTTCAATTGGTCGGGCTGAGCCACGTCGCAGGGAATGTAAACCGCGCGACCCGGTCCTTTAATGTTCAATTCAGCCGCCAATGAATCTCCTGCCCCTTTCCCACGGGCCAGAATGGCGACCAGCCCCCCTTCGGCACAGAACACGCGGCAGCAACCCTCTCCAATCCCTTTGCTCCCGCCAGTGACGATCACCGCTTTTCCCTGATATCGCATGTTGAGTTTTCTCCCAAGGCTACAATTCTGCTAGGTCCCAGGCTCTGCCTGGGACCGCACTGCCAGCGAGGCTCTGCCTCGTCTCCGCTGATTGTAGTCATCTTCGCTCCGCGAGATGAGTGATTAACCGTCCCGCGCCTATTTTTTTCGCAAGCCAGAGACAGCCGCATCGTCACGCCGTAAGTCCGTCGTGCCGTTCTCCGCGATGCGACGATCGTGATGCGAGGCGCAGCCTCAGCTCTCTCCCCCCCTTAGCAAGTTTTGAAGTTGCGCGTTTTTGGCTGGAACGGGCCAGGTTGGGGTTGACGAAAAGCGAGGCTCCGACGCATCTACCAGATTGATTGTCGGGGAGTGGATCCCCGGCGTTTCACCAGGAGAGGAAGGAGCCTCGCCATGTTCTTGATGCAGGAAGCGCTGCCCAAACTCAAGGAGTT
>JAYTRB010000791.1:0-2064 GCA_043746425.1 Planctomycetia bacterium | reverse complement strand
GGTGTTTGAAATCCATGCAAGACGTAATCATCATCGGTGGCGGAGTCATTGGCTTGTCTCTGGCCTGCGAACTGGCGGGGGCAGGGGTCTCAGTGGCCGTGCTCGAGCAGGGGCAGATCGGCCAGGAAGCTTCATGGGCTGGCGCGGGAATTCTTCCGCCGGGCAATCCGGCAAGAGCCCAGTCGGCGGCAGCAGTGCTTCGCGCAGCCAGTCACGTTCTCTGGCCAGAACTGACCGCGCTGTTGCGCCAGGAAACGGGAATCGATAATGGCTTTCGCCGCTGCGGTGGATTGGAAGTGCGATGTGGCGGATCGCCCAGCGCCCTCGACGACGAAGTCGACGCCTGGCGTCGCGAGGGTGTCGCCGTCGAGCCACTGTTTGACCAGCGGTGCTGGCAGCGCGAACAAGAACTGAGCCCGACAGTCACGAGTGCCTACCGACTTCCGGAAATGGCCCAAGTGCGAAATCCGCGACATCTCAAAGCGCTCGTGAATCTGGCAGTCAAGCGCGGCGTGTCGCTGATTCCGGGAACTGCGGTATGTGCATTCGATCGCATCGGCGAGAAGATCGCCGCCCTCAGGACGCTGAACGGTCGCTTCGCCGCCGGACAATTCGTGGTCGCCAGCGGGGCCTGGTCTGGCCGCCTGCTGGAAGAGGCCGGATGTTTGGCCGCGGTGCGGCCGCTGCGCGGGCAGATTGTACTTCTGACGATGCCGTCTTCTCCGCTGTCGCATGTCATCAACGTTGGACCGCGGTATCTTGTGCCGCGCGGAGACGGGCGAGTGCTCGTCGGCGCCACTGAAGAAGTCGCCGGCTTCAATAAGCAAACGACAGCGAGTGGAGTAGGGGGCCTCATGGACTTTGCCTGCGGTTTGGTTCCCGTCCTGGCGCAGGCCACCTTCGAGCGCGCCTGGTCAGGCCTGCGTCCTCAATCAGCCGATGGACTCCCCTACCTGGGCCGCTGTCCGCAGGCCGACAATCTTTTTGTGGCAACCGGGCACTTCCGGTCAGGACTGCAGTTGTCGCCGATCACGGCGCGCGTCATGGCACAATTGATTCTAGGACGCGAGCCGGCACTCCCTTTAGCGCCCTACTCGGTTGAGCGGCACCGCCAGCGGCCAGAATTCGTAAGCCACGAAACGTCGACCAGCATATAACTGCCGCGTCGCGCCTCATCGATTTTCCGGAGAACAAACGTGCGTGCTGTCGTCCAACGGGTTGCCCGAGCCTCGGTTTCTGTTGCCGGCGAGGTCTGTGGCGAGATCGAACGGGGCTTTCTCGTCTTGCTGGGCGTGGCCGATGGCGACACGCGCGATGACGCGTTGTACCTGGCTCAAAAGATCGTCGGCCTGCGCGTCTTCGACGACGAAAATGGAAAGATGAATCTGGGCCTGGCCGAGGTTTGCGGACGAATGCTGGTCATCAGCCAGTTCACGCTTCTGGGAGACTGCCGCAAGGGTCGCCGTCCCAGTTTTGACCAGGCCGCCCGTCCCGAGATCGCACGAGATTTATACCAGGCATTCGTTGCCGCATCGGGCGACCTTGGCATCGAAACGGCAACGGGCCGATTTCAGGAGCACATGCTCGTCGAGCTTGTTAACGACGGCCCCGTGACGCTGCTTCTGGACAGCCGGCGGGAGTCGTGAGACTTCTGCCGCCCGCGATTGTGCCCCCGGTTTTCTGCGGGAAAAATGGATATCGAATTAAACATAACAGACATTATCGGACGTTGCCCAGCGGGCAATTCTGGGCGAAAAGCAAAGCGCTGAAATCGAGGCAACAGCCCACCCGGTCTACCGCTCGTCGTGCAATCGAGTCGCCCTGGCCCCCCGACCCCGCTCTTCGACCTGGGCGAGGCGGCAGTTTGCCAGCCGGAGGCTACGGCAATGCCACCTGGCCATTGGTGCCGACGTCCTGGGGTTGTTCTTCAAAGACGCCGATCCGACGGAACTTCTCGTACCGCCGGTCGAGCAGCCGGTCGATCGGAATGGCCGTCAGGTCCCGCATGGTCTGGATCAGGCAACCTTTCAGGAAGATAGCCGCCTGCCGATGGTCGCGGTGCGC
>JAYTRB010000790.1:0-3965 GCA_043746425.1 Planctomycetia bacterium | reverse complement strand
GAGACGACCGCGTCCTTAATGATTAATGGCGGATTGCGAGTGTCGTTCGTGACGACGAACCGGGTACCGTCAATGATCAAGGTCATGACCGCGTTCGTTTGATGGCACTTGAAACGAAGCGTCAAGGGTTCTGAATTCAGCTCCAGTGGCTCGATCTGGCATTCGAGCATCATGCGTCGATAAGCCCGGCGAAAGGTCGCCGCCGATGCGGGGACGGTTGAAACCATGCCGTCCGGCTCGAATTGCCAGCCGGTTGATTCCCAGAAAGCGGCGTCAAACGGTGCTTCCCAGCTCGTTTGTGCAGGGTCGAAGGCCGCGGAACGCGTGGTGTTCAAAGCGGTCGTTGGCTCGGCCAGCGGGTTGATGTCCGATTCAGGAATGGCGGCCGCGAGCGAGTCGCCGGGCTCTAATTGGGGAGTGGCGTGTACGTCTGACGCGAAATTCGAGAGGGAATTCGCCGCGACCTTCTGTGTAGGCGCTGGGCTCACGGTTTCGGTTCGCCAATCTTCGGCCATGTCACGCGGCATATCTTCGTGATGGGGCAGATTGGCGGCTGGGATTTGCAAATAGACAACCACGCCTGCGAGAAGCAGAATTGGCAGCAGCAGAACGGCGAAGGTGGATGATTGCCGAGGGTTGTTCACGGTTGAAGTGTTATAAACAAATACAGGATTGCAGGCGATGTCACTTGCGAGGGAGGACGCGATCGAATACGAGACGGTCACGAATGCTTTTCAGTTGCAGATTCAAGATCGCTCTGGACAATTCCACCTGCCGTAAGTACAACGCCGCAAACGCGATATTGCATTTCCTCGAGGATGGGCCCGAATGTTGCAAGCCGAAGGAATGGACACCGAATGAAAGTAACTGCGATTCGCAGGCTGCGCCAGAAGCTGGCCCAAGATCAGCCGGTTTACGGACTCTGGGTCACTCTCGAATCGGCCAGCGTCACAGAAATGGCAGTCGCGCTGGGTTTCGACTGGGTCGTTATCGATGCCGAGCATGGCCATCTCGATTGGCGCGATATTCTGGAACACATCAGAGCGACGGTTCGGAGCGACACGGTGGCCCTCGTTCGCGTCACTGAGCTCAACATCGGGCAGATCAAGCGGGCGCTCGACATCGGCGCCGACGGAATCATTGTGCCCTGGATCGAAACGGCCGATCAGCTGCGGCAGGCAGTCGCCTTTGCACATTATCCACCTGCCGGATTGCGGGGCATGGGGGGTGAACGGGCCACTTGCTGGGGCAAATGTCTGGCCGAGAATGCGGCCGAGGCCGACGAACATGTGCTCGTTGTTCCCATCATTGAAACGGTGCGTGCGGGACAGAACATCGACGAACTATGCCGCGTGGAAGGAGTCGAACTGTTTCAGTTCGGCCCCGCCGATTACTCATCGACGGCCGGCTACAAGGGGCAATGGGAAGGCCCCGGTGTTGCCTCAGAGCTGTTGGCGATTAACGAAAAGATACGCCGCGCAGGCAAGCATTCTGGAGTTCTGGCGACCAGCAACGAGAACCTGGTCCAACGCCGTGAACAGGGTTTCCGCTTTCTGGGCGTTGGGATGGACGCCGGGTTATTGCTGCGCAGTCTGACGGGCGCCCTGTCTGAACTGGGGCGAGACACGACGATTGTGTCGGCCCTGGCGCCTCCGAGCGCCCGGGCATTGTCTAATGAATTGGGCGGCGTCGCGCCGCCTGTGCGCGCGGGCAACGCGGCGCCTGAGTCGCCACCGGCACGATTGAATTCTCGCCCGGCGCAGTTTCACCCAGACCGGGCAGAAGCGATGACAACGCGCAGCGCAGCCCGGCGAATCGAGCTGGAACGCGGGGTCGTTTTTCAGCCCCACGTCGGGTCACACAATCAGGCGCGTCACCTGACGACCGGCGTCGTGACTTTCATGCCCGGCGCGCAACTGCCGTATCACACGCATCCGCATGCCGAGGCGATCACTCTTCTATCGGGCGAGGCAGAAGTCGAGGTCGAGGGGCGGCGGTACCGGATGCGGGTCTACGACAACATATATATTCCCCCCGAGCGGGCGCATTTTGCCCTCAATCCCTCGGCCAGCAAGCCGGCCACGTTTCACATTGCGATGAATACTTCTGAGCCATCGCGAACGCTCGTCTCCGCGGCGGGGCCGACGCGTACGATGCCCGACGAGGCGACGGGAATGGCCGGTGCCGAGCGTGTCAGCCGCCACGCCACGACCGCCTGGTACGTGCCGAACCCTGGCGCGCGCTTTCAGGACTACTTCAATCGCGACCTGGGGAGTCAGGGAATGAGCGGCGGATTCGGCGAATTCACTCCCGGTGGACGGCTGCCCTGCCATCTGCACGATTTCGACGAGTCGATTACGATTGTGCAGGGAACAGCGACATGCGTCGTCGAGGGACGAAGATATTCACTGGCGGACTGCGCCACGGCGCTGGCGCCCCGTGGGCGCTGTCATTATTTCATCAATCTTTCCGACCGTCCGATGGCGATGATCTGGGTTTACGCCGGCGATCTGCCCCAAAGACTGGTTCTGAACGAACAATGCTGTCAGTCTGAGGGTTGTCCTTGACGGTAGTCCGAGGTGCCAATTGATCAAAAAGCTGAGCAACGAGCCGTTTCATGTCACCTTCACCGGTGACTTTCAAGATGCCGCTGGAACGCCGAAGTATCGTGAATACGGCCTGGGGGTGTTCCATAACCACCAGCAGATCGAACACCACATCATTCCGGATTTCACGCCGGAACTGACGGCTGACCAGATTGGCAACGCCAATGGAGTGGTCGTGCTGACCCCGCGCGTCACGAAACGGAGCCTGCTGCGACGAACAGACCTTTTGGCAATCGCCCGTTTCGGTGTGGGCTATGACACTGTCGACGTCGACGCCTGCACCGATGCCGATGTCGTATTGACCATTGCGACCGGCGCCGTCGACCGCTCGGTTGCCGAAGCAACCCTCACCTGGATGCTCGCCCTGTCACACCACGTTCGCAGCAAAGACCTTCTCGTCCGTCAGGGAAACTGGGAGGGGCGTTCGCAGTTCATGGGAACTGAGCTTCGCCGACGAACTCTGGGCATGGTCGGGTTCGGTCGCATCGCGCGAGCACTCGTGCAACTCCTCAACAGCTTCGGCATGAAGGAGTTTCTGGCGTTCGACCCCGTCGTCGACCGGCGCATCGCCGCACAGCATGGCGTGGAAATCGTCGGCCTGAACGAACTTCTCGCCAAGTCCGATTTCGTCTCGATTCACTGTCCGCTTGATGATTCGACGAAGAATCTGATCGGCGCAAACGAACTGGCGTTGATGAAGCCCGGAGCATTTCTAATCAATACAGCTCGCGGCCAAATCGTCGACGAAACGGCCTTGTACCAGGCGCTTAAAGACCACCGGATCGGCGGGGTGGCTACCGACGTCTTTGCCAACGAACCACTCACGCAGCCGCATCCTCTGGGGGAATTCGACAACGTGCTGCTGGCCCCGCATTGCATCGCCTGGACCGAAGAACTCTTCAGCGAAATCGGGAAGGCGGTCTGCCAGGGAATGGTTGATCTGGCTCGCGGCGAAAAGCCGCGAGGGATGGTCAACCCCGCCGTTCTGCAGAGCCCAGGGTTCAAAAAGAAATGGGCGCGGTGGGGAGGCGGCTAAGTCAGCCCGAATTGAGTCTCGGACGGATGCCCGACTCTTTTTCGTCAGGCACCGCGCCGCATGTTCCAATATGCCGCGAGGACTTCGTACAGATCGGCTGAAACCTGCAGCCGGTCATCTTCAAAATCCTGGAGCCAGGCGCGCTTGGTGCGCACGGCATCGGCGAGGATTTCAGAAATTTCGCCGAGCGTCATCGTGACTTCGGGTTCGGCAACCGTCGTTGAGTGCTCGTCAGCACCGATAAAGAGCTTGAGGTTGGGGCGCATCGTCAGATCTTCCTTGATGGGACGAGAAAAATGGTATTGCCTGCCCCCGCGAAGGCC
>JAYTRB010000789.1:0-3653 GCA_043746425.1 Planctomycetia bacterium | reverse complement strand
GTGGAAGCGAAACCTGCCAACGAAAGTCAACCTCTCATCAATGCCGTGCGCGACTTCAATGCCGAAAATACGAAGCTTGATCGCGGTCAAGAACAACGGCCATTGACCTTCATGACAATCACCCGGCCTGAGACAAAAGATTTTACCGTCACTGATTCAACTTCAACGAGCGCCGACGTCGCGGTGCGTAACAGCCACGAGGAATGGTCGGGAGAAATCTGGGTCGCCGGCGCTTCAGAGGGCGCACTTGGTCCCGGTGATGTTTACACTTTGCGAGGTCCGTTCAAGATCGGTGTCGCGGCGATGGTTCGAACAGGCGGGTCGGCCGCGTGATTGACGCGCGGGGATAGCCCCGCCACGTCCGAGTCCGCGACAACAAGGGCTGGGGCCTCAGGCGATGCCGCGAAAATGTGGCACTTTCTGCTCGCACTTTGCCTGACTTACGGATTTTCCAGTGTGGCTAAAACACCCGGCAGGGGGACGCCTGATTTCGGAACGGCCGCGTGATAATCTTCGCCGAGCAGTTCGGACAACGTGGCGGCCACCTGACTTTGAGTCACGTCAAGGTCGCTGCGGCAACCGGCGGCCGGCGTGTCGGGGCCCATCACGGCGACCCATATCTGGTCTGAACCCCAAGTGTCTTTGCCGTGGTTCTTCCATTCAACACGCGTCTCGCCGCGGCCGTGATCGGTAGTCAGCACAAGCGACGTCTTGCCCGCGTATTCGGGCATTGTTTGGAGCGTATTCCACAAGCGTTCGATGAAGCCGTCAGTGCGGCGGGCCGCATCCAATACCACATCGTACCGCCCTTCGTGGGCCCAGTCGTCGGTCTCACCGAAGGCGATGTAGCAGACACGTGGCTTCTTAGCCTGCATGTATTCCAGGGCGCCGTGAAAAGTGAGACCGTCGTCGCGGACATTGCCAAAAACATGCGTTGCATCGCGAACAGCGTCGTTTAGCGCCGTCAACCGCACCTGGTCGTTCGCCACCTCGAACGGCATCCAGCCCGCATTGACGGGAATCCCGCTGCGCCGGGAGTTGATGATAAATGGAAAAACATCCCAGGCACAGAAGGCGGCGACCCGCCCGGAAAAACCTGGCCGGCCGTGCAACCATTCAAGAACCGTCACGTTGGAGTTGTACTTCTTATCGTTCGAGTCGATTTTTTCATCGGAAAATCCAGTTAGAATCTCGTTGTAACCGGGGTATGAAAAATTCCTGCCGTTTGTGACCCTTGCCCGGCACTTGTGCGCTGGATCTCCGAACACCTGCCCTTTCGCCGCCATGGTCTGCCAGAAAAAGGGAAACAGCGCTTGGCGGCGTTCTTCTGGCGTTTCGCGCCAGAACCGGCTCTTTAGCGTGGGAACATCACGCACTCCGCCACCTTGGTCGCGGTTCAGCAGCGTTTCGTCACATCCTTGAAACACTTCTTGCCACCGCAGGCCATCAAACGTTATCAGCACGACGTTCTCTGTTTTGCGTCCTGTCAGATCGTCCGCACTTGCCAATGTCGTCGCGCCCGCCGATGAAAACGCGTACAGCAATAACCAGACGCCCATTCTCAATTTGCTATTCCTGCCTGAGTGAGAGCACTTCCAGATATTCTTCAACAACCGTCGACAATCCCTTAAAAAGCGCCCGGCTGACCAGCGCATGTCCGATCGAGACTTCGTCGAGACATGGAAGCGTGCGGAACAGAACCAGATTTTCAAGATCGAGATCATGTCCGGCATTGACCCCCAGCCCCAACCTGTGCGCTCTGTTTGCCGCCGCAGCGTACTTTTGAAAACTCTGCTCCAGCGGCCAGCCTCCCTTTTCAAACGCACGGGCGAAGGGCTCGGTATAGAACTCGACGCGGTCGGCGTTCATTCGTGCCGCCCATTCGACCGCTTCGAGTTCGGGATCGACGAACAGGCTGACTCGCACCCCCGCCTTTCGCAAGTCGTCGACGACCCGGCGAATTTCATCGGCTGGAGTTTCGGGCGCCCATCCTGCCTGGCTGGTAATCTCGCCCGCCCTCACGGGCACCAGCGTACATTGCTGCGGTCGAACCTGTAGCGCCAGTTTGAGCAAATCGGGCCGCGGGTCACCTTCAATGTTGAATTCGATCTGGCTGTGCCGCGCTTGCAACTCGCCAGCAATCTCGCAAACGTCCTCGGCGGTGATATGCCGGCGATCGGCGCGGGGATGGACGGTAATCCCAGGGGCTCCCGCGGCCACGCAGACGCGAACCGCCTCGAGCACACTGGGGATCTCTCCGCCGCGTGAATTCCGCAATGTCGCGACCTTGTTGATGTTGACGCTCAGCCGAATCATCTTTTACCTCTTCCAGATTGGCCGACAGCATATCGTAATTGTCGAATTGGCGCAAGGAGGGGCTGGATGACCCTCGCGTTCCATTTTGCAGAGTGGGCTTGCTAGATTGTCGAAGCGGCTTGACTGGTCATCGAAAATACCGACGCTTGCCAGGGAGGCGTATCGAGGTACAATCCGCGCGAATGCAAGTTGTAACCATCCCGATTATAAGTCGTCGAGCCGAGAAGATCTTGCAGATGCCATTGGCAATTCGCGAGGTCTTCAAACGGCAGCCGCACATAACATTGACTCTGATCAGGAGCATAGTTAACGGTTACCAGCAGGCGCTGGCCTTCGGCGTGTTGCCAGGCGAACGCCACGAAACGATCCCAGGTGGGATTTCCTTCCCAAGCCGGTTGACACTCGAGCAATTGCCAATGGCCTTGGCGCGCGACCGGTCGCCGCAGCACGGCCAGAAGCCGGTCGTAAAACTGTCGCAGCTTTTGGTCGACCGGTTCGTCTGGTCCGCGAATCAGGTGGGGCGAGATCCTTACTTTACGCCCCCGAAACTGACCCTGGTGAAAGAAACGCATCCCCGGGCAGAGAAAGGTAATGACGGCCGCGGCCTCATTCATTCCCGGCGGAAAGACTGCCGCGGCCCGCGGCTCGTCGTGGTTTTCGAGAAACCGGGCCAACTTGTTCTGGTAATCGAGCCCGGCGTAAAGATGTTCGCGCACCGGCCGGCACACGCCAGCTCGCAGTCGGTCATAGAGCCGCTTGTCGTACGCGTAATCGAAGCCCTGCTGTTGCAGGCTCCATTCCAGATCCCAGTAGACCTCGGCCATAAAACAGAAGTCGTGGTATTCGTTGCGAACGCGCTGAATGGCCCCGGGCCAGAATGGCTGCGAGGCAAGGCCCCAGGTTCGTTCAAACACCTCTGGCAACACCAGCATGGCCATGTCGCAGCGCACGCCATCACACTGGCCAGCAATCTTGACCAGTTCCCCAAGCATCGCTGCCTGCGTGGCCGGGTTGGCGTAATTGAGTTGCAGTGTGTCGGGCCATCCAGAGAAATAGGGATCGCGGCCATAAGCGAGAATCAAGTCGCCTGTGCGTCGCTTGACCCGGGTATAGTTTTTGGGCGCCGCAGCCAGATCGAGTTCGGTGCCGGGGACGTAATACTCGGGGTGATTTTCGACCCACGGATGATCGAGCGCCGTATGATTGGGGACAAAATCGAGCAGCAGCCGCAAATCGCGGCTCCTAAGCCGCTCGCGCAGCCGTGCGAGAGCCGCATCGCCGCCCAGGTCGGTGTGTACCGTATAACCGGTGATCGCAAAACCCGAACCTGCGATATC
>JAYTRB010000788.1:0-6220 GCA_043746425.1 Planctomycetia bacterium | reverse complement strand
ACGCTACGCCACCGTAACCAGAGGGTCAAGATAAACGTCTTGAATCGCATGGAGCAGGCTGATGCCGTCGGCCACCGGCCTTTGGAATGCCTTGCGCCCGCTGATGAGCCCCATTCCGCCGGCACGTTTGTTAATGACGGCCGTACGGACGGCTTCGGCGAGGTCAGCTTCGCCTGACGACGCGCCCCCGGAATTGATGAGCCCGATGCGGCCCATGAAACAGTTGGCGACCTGGTACCGGCACAGGTCGATGGGATGATCGGTTGTCAGCTTCTCGTAAACCAGAGGCGACGTCTTGCCGAACTTGAGCGCGTTGTAGCCGCCATTATTCTCCGGGAGCTTTTGCTTGATAATGTCGGCCTGAATCGTGACGCCCAGGTGATTCGCCTGTCCGGTGAGATCGGCGGCGACGTCATAATCCTTACCGGGGGTTACAAACGCGGGATTCCGCAGGTAGCACCACAGAACTGTCGCCATACCCAGTTCGTGGGCCTCGTCAAACGCCTCGGCGATCTCAATGATCTGCCGGCGTGATTCGGGCGACCCAAAATAAATCGTTGCCCCGATCGCAGCGGCACCCATTTCAAAGGCCCGTTGAACAGTGCCAAAGAGTATCTGGTCGTGCTCGTTGGGATACGTGAGCAGTTCGTTGTGATTGACCTTGACGATGAAGGGAATCTTGTGGGCATAGCGGCGGGCGACGGCCCCGAGAACGCCGAAGGTTGAGGCGACTGCGTTGCAGCCTCCGTCCAAGGCGAGCTTGACGATGTTCTCGGGGTCGAAATATGCCGGATTCTTGGCAAACGATGCGCCGGCCGAGTGTTCGATTCCCTGATCGACGGGCAGGATCGACAAATAACCAGTTCCCCCCAGCCGGCCGCAGGCAAAAAGCCGCTGGATGTTAGCGAGCACCCGCAAGTTGCGGTCGCTGGACGCGAAAATTCGATCTACGAAATCGGGTCCTGGGAGATGCAGTGAATCGCGTGGAATGGTTTGACAACGGTGTTCGAGCAGCGAAGAGGCGCTGGTACCGAGCAGATCGGCAATACGAGACATTTGAGTGTTCCTGAAAGGGACGTGCGAGAAAATACTCTGCTGTCCATCGCCGCTCAGTCGTGGGTTGGCGCAACAGATCGTTAAAGATACCGGCGCGAATCGTCCTCGACAATGGCGGTAAAAGGGCGGCACGGTGGATTTCCCGGTGACGGACGAGTATGCTGTGCCCCACCGCTGCCCGGCGACTCGGAGATGCGGCACGCCGTTTGCGTTCGTGAAGTCGCATTGGCAAAACTGCCAAATTCCAGCGGTGGTACGCGTCCCTGTGGGTGTGGCCTGCCTGGTTTTTGTGCATTCGATGCACGTGGTGCGTGCATTCCGAGTCGTGGTGACGTTTTGTTAATCCACTGGTTTGTTAATCCACTGGTTTGTTAATCCACTGGCGCTCGTTTCTTCTCAACTCTGGTAAGGCTTACTTTGTAGAAGGAGATGGATGATGAAACCCAAGGATTTCTTCGAATTCGCGAAGAATCACAAGGCCGAGATGATCGACTTGAAATTTGTCGATATGCTCGGCACCTGGCAGCACTGTAGTTATCCCATTGAAGAATGGGACGAAGGGACTTTCACCGATGGCGTCGGGTTCGACGGCTCATCGATCCGCGGCTGGCAGGCAATCAACATGTCAGACATGTTGGCGATTCCCGATGCGACGACGACTAAGCTTGATCCGTTTTTCAAGGAGCCGACCGTCAGCGTGATCGCGAACATCGTCGACCCGATCACGCGTCAGGAATACACCCGAGACCCGCGGCACATCGCCCGCAAGGGCGTGGCGTACCTGAAGCAGACGGGACTGGCCGACACGGCCTATATCGGACCTGAACCCGAATTCTTCATCTTCGACGATGTGCGTTTCAAGTCGGGAATGAACGGACAGATGTACGAAGTCGATTCGTCTGAAGGGGCGTGGAATACGGCCCGGGCGCAAGGATCGACGCTGGATTCGATCGTCCCCAACCTGGCTTCGAAAATCCCTGTCAAGGGGGGGTACTTTCCCGTCAGCCCGCAAGACACGCTGCAAGATCTGCGCGGGGAGATGGTCTACACGATGCGGAGACTGGGAATTGTCGTCGAGGCGCATCACCATGAAGTGGCCACCGCTGGTCAATGCGAAATCGACATGAAGTTCCAGGAACTGGTCAAGATGGCCGACCAGATGATGTGGTACAAGTACGTCATCAAGAACGTGGCTCGCAACCATGGCAAGACGGCGACGTTCATGCCCAAGCCGATTTTCGAAGACAACGGCTCGGGAATGCACACGCACTTCTCGCTGTGGAAGGGAAGCCAGCCGCTATTTGCCGGAGAAAAGTACGCCGGCATGAGCGAGATGGCGCTGCACGCGATTGGCGGGGTGCTCAAGCACGCGCGTGCGATTCTGGCTTTTGCGGCTCCGACGACGAACTCGTACAAGCGACTCGTCCCGGGCTTCGAAGCACCTGTGAATCTGGCGATGTCACAGCGGAACCGCTCGGCGTCGGTTCGCATACCGATGTACTCATCGAACCCCAAAGCCAAACGGTTCGAGTTCCGCTGCCCAGATCCCAGCAGCAACCCGTATCTGACGTTTTCGGCGATTCTGATGGCCGCGCTCGACGGCATTCAGAACAAGCTTCCCCCGGGGGAACCGCTTGATCGCGACATTTACGAGATGAGCCCTGAAGAGCTGGCCAAGACGAACAAGACGCCCGGCTCGCTCGAAGAGGCGCTGTGCGCGCTCGAAGAAGACCACGCCTTCCTGCTGAAGGGGGACGTCTTCACCGAGGACATGATCGAGACGTGGATCAGCTGGAAGCGAGAAAAAGAAATCGACCCGATGCGGTTGCGTCCGCATCCGTACGAATTCTCGCTGTATTACGATAATTGATGGGCCATTCGTCGCGTGCCCGGCATGCGCGAAGCGCCGTTCGAAAATTGCTCGTCCCCCTGCGAAATTTTGCTTTCGCAGGGGGATTTTTAATTGACGTTCTTCGTTTCGAGAAACCCGTCGACAGTTTCTGTTTGCCGCGCGATGATGACCTGAGCGATCGATAATGGTTCTTGTGCCCGTCGTGACCAGCGAGCCGTTCGTGACCGCGTCATTTTAACACTTGTCCGCGCTGCGGGAATCTGTTGCAATGCCTTGCTGACAAAGTTCTCATTTCGTTCCAGTTCTTAAGACCCGATGTTTATGGCGAAAGCAAAAGTCAAACAACAGTTGACGTATAAAGATGCCGGGCTCGATTTGAAGCTGTATGACCAGGCCATGGCCCGTCTGCCAGCTCTGATGCAGCAGACGCATACCCCGCGCGTGATCGATCTGCCGGGTGGGTTTGCCGGGTTGTTCCGTCTCGGGAAATCGCGCAAGTTTGAGCGGAATTATGAGGATCCGGTGCTGGTTTCGGGAACAGACGGCGTCGGCACAAAACTGAAAGTCGCGGCGCTCGCTCGGTCGTACGAGACGGTCGGCATTGATCTGGTTGCCATGTCAGTCAACGATAGTCTCTGCCTGGGAGCCGAACCGCTGTTCTTTCTCGATTACCTGGCCATCCCCAAGGATGACCCCGATTTGATTGCCAAACTCGTGGCTGGCGTCTGCGCGGGATGTGAACAGGCCGGCTGTGCCTTGCTGGGAGGTGAAACGGCGGTCATGCCCGATTTATATGCTCCGGGAGATTTCGATCTGGCCGGTTTCTGCGTGGGAGTGGTCGAGCGCAAGCAGATGATCGACGGCAAGCGAATCAAGCCGGGAGATGTCGTCATCGGACTGGAGTCTTCGGGACTGCATTCCAACGGATTCAGCCTCGTGCGAAAGGCCGTTTTCGAGAACGCCGCTCTTGCGATCACCGATCTGGTCGCTGAACTGAACCAGACTGTCGGGCAGGCGCTGCTCACTCCCACACGAATTTACGTCAAACCAATTCTCGACGTCTTGCACAGGCAGCGCGAAAATCGGGTCGTTCGCGGAATGGCCCATATCACCGGCGGGGGTCTGGCCGCGAACCTCGAACGCATTCTTCCGGAAGACTGCCGGGTTAACATTGACCGAAGCGTCTGGGCGCCTCCGGCAATTTTCAGCTGGCTGGCGGGAATCGGTAACATCGATCGCGAAGAGATGTTTCGCGTATTCAATATGGGAATCGGCTTCGCGATCGTCGTTCGACCGCGAAATGCCGACGCCGTTCAGAAGCGCCTGGCGAAACACGAATTCAAGACCTGGGTCTTGGGTACCGTCGAGGCAGGGGCGCGGGCCGTCAAGTACGTCAATTAGGCCCGGCATGTTTCACCGGGTCGGTGCCTCCAGCCGGTGCCAGCGATTCCGTCGGGCGAACCTTAGGAATGATCCGCGACGCTTGAGAGGCCGAAGAATGAGCGCTCTGCTGACGCCGCCCCGACCGCCAAGGCCGCATTACGGCCGCGTGTTGCGCATGTTTTTTCGCAACTCGCTCGTGCGTGAGATGGCCTTTCGCGGGAATTTCCTGATCGAGATCGTCACCAATGCGTTCTGGTTCGGCGCGCAACTGGTGTTTTTCACGCTCATTTTCGGCAGCAAGCCAGATCAGGACTTGAACGGCTGGACCCGAAATGAATTCTTCGCCTTCATGGCGACCGGCATGATTGTCAACACGCTGATGGAGGCGTTTTTCATGCCCAATTGCGCCAACTTCAGTGAATTGATTCGCACTGGGAACATGGATTTTGCGCTCCTCAAGCCGATCGACACGCAGTTTCTCATCTCATTCGAAAAACTCGACCTGGGGGCGCTCTTCCATCTGTTGTTTCCCCTGGGCCTGCTGGGGTATGCCTTGGCGAATCTTGGTTGGCCAGTCGGCTGGGTGAGCGCGGCGATGTACGTGGGGCTGGTGGGCCTGGGAGTCGCATTTTTCTACAGCCTGATGATCGTTCTTGCGGCGACAAGCGTCTGGATGGGACGCAATCAGGGGCTGTACGAGTTCTGGTTCTACATCACCATTTTTGCCCGCTACCCACGCGAAATCTACGCCGGCTCGACGAGCGCCAATGTCTTGCGAATGATGTTCTCGTACGTGTTGCCGATTTTGCTGGTGGTGACCGTACCCGCGGAAGTCGTCGTCGGCAAGGTTCTCGAACCCTCGTGGATCACCCTGGTCATGCTGGCGGCAGCGCTCATTGGCCTATTTGCCTCACGCCGCATTTTTTATCTGGCGCTCAGGAGCTATCGCAGCGCCAGCAGTTGACCGGCCGATTTTAAGCAGACCCGCGGCGCCACGCCTGTGCGGACGCGATCGGGTTACTTTTTTTTCCCCTTTTTCGGCTGGTCTTCGTCGAATTCAAACAAGTCGTCTGCGGCCGCATCCATCTCAAAATCAGAACCCTCGCCCAGATCGAAATCATCACCGCTGGCGAGGTCTTCGCCAGAGGCGACTTTTCCCGTCGAGGCAAACTCGTCGGCTTCCCCTTCAAAGACTTCGAGGTTGTCATCGGTGGCGCCCGATCGGGCGCTCATCTCTGATTCTTCGGCTTCTGCCGCAACTTCATCCGCTTCGGCTTTGTCAGCCTTGTTCACCACAGACTTGGCAGATTTTTCGGTCTTTGGTCCGGCGAATAGAATGATGCCGACCGGCATGACGGCCAGCAGAACGGCAATCAGGAGCAGCAGGCCCGCCAGCACCTTGGGCCACATTGTCGACCCCCCGGCATAATTGATAAACACCATCACCATCTGATAGGCGAGGAATGCGCCGGGAATGGCGGCTACAAACGACGTCAGGAACAAACCGTTTTTGGTCACGACGAGCCTTTCTCGCGAAGAAATCAGCGGTTTTCGCGATAGGTTTCCCAACCCATGTATAAAACAATCGCGGCGGCGATGAGATAGAGAATATCCATCACCAAGCTATAACCGCCGAAGGGAAACTTCAGCGACAAATCGAGGATCGACACGAGGGCGACCAATCCCGCAGCCCCGATCGATCCAAAAATCAGTTTTTTCGTCATTCGCGCGTCTTTGAGTGCAGAGAATTGACAGGAAATGAGAGCCCGCGGGGCGGACTTTCCCCAGTATAAGGCCCGACGGGGATCGGAATCCAGCCCGATTCAGAGATTCGCAGAACTGCGGGTGTTCGCGTTACATCGGTTGTAACGAGCTTGCCTGTTACTCGGCCGGGCATGCGACTTCTCTTGAAAACAGCTCGACGACATG
>JAYTRB010000787.1:0-3448 GCA_043746425.1 Planctomycetia bacterium | reverse complement strand
GTCGTCAACGTCATGACGTACGGCGCCTTCGTGCGGCTCGAACAGGGCATCGAAGGCCTCGTGCATATCAGTGAGATGTCGTGGACGAAGCGCGTCAATCACCCCAGCGAACTGGTGCAGATTGGCGATCAGGTCGACGTGGTCGTGCTCGGCATTAACAAGGAAAAGCAGGAAATCTCGCTGGGGATGAAGCAAACCACTCCCAACCCGTGGGATCAGGTGGCCGAGAAGTACCCCGTCGGAGCCGAAATCGAAGGCACGGTGCGCAATCTCACCAATTATGGCGCCTTCATCGAGATCGAAGAGGGCATCGACGGCCTGTTGCATGTCAGCGACATGTCATGGACCCGCAAAATCTCGCATGCCAGCGAGATGCTGCAGAAGGGGGACAAGGTCAAATGCCAGGTGCTTTCGGTCGATCAGCAGCGCAAGCGCATCGCTCTGGGGCTCAAGCAGCTGCAACAGGATCCGTGGAGCGAAGAGATTCCCGCGAAGTACCATCCGGGAAAGGTCGTCACGGGCACCGTCACGAAGCTCACAAACTTCGGGGTCTTCGTGCAGCTCGAGCCCAGTCTCGAAGGGTTGCTGCACATTTCTGAGTTGGCCGACCATAAAGTCGAAAATCCCGAACAGGTCGTCAAAGTCGGCGACCAGATCGAAGTGAAAATTCTGCGAGTCGACACCTCCGACCGCAAAATCGGCCTGAGCCGCAAACTGAACACGCCGATCGAAGAGGAAGTTGGCGTCGATGGTGCGGGCGGAGCGGCTGGAACGGCTGCGACGCGCGAAGAGCTCAAGGGAGGCCGCGATGGTGGTTCAAGCGGGCCCCTGTTCAGCATGGATCAGCCCGAATCGTAACACCCGCGGTAAACCTTGCAGGTTGCGGAAAGCGCGGGAACGGGAGAAAGCTTACGGCCCGTCAGTCATAGACTGACGGGCCGTTATTATTGCGCCAATTGCCCGCTCTACGGAATCATTCCGCCCGGCAGTGTCGTTCGTGTGTCAAGCCCCTCGCGAGTGAACCGATAACACACACAGGTTCACTCAACTTCCGGCGGGCAATTCGACAGCTGCCCGGCCGGAACCCACGGGAGCTTCCGACCGGTGCGTGCCGGCATCCCTTTCTCCCCCTCCTGAGAAGCCTTTGACAAACATGCCCAAGCTCGATAGTCACCCCGCCTCCAAGACCCGGCGCCGCTTGTCTAGTGCCGTTCAAAACCCCCTCGAGACGTACCTGCGTGAAATCAACGAAACCGCACTGCTCACGGCCAATCAGGAGAAGGAACTCTCATACCGCATCAGCGAGGGGGAAAAGGAAGCCCGCGACCAGATGGTGCGCGCGAACCTGCGGCTCGTCGTGAACATCGCCCGCAGTTACACCGGTAAAGGATTACAGCTGCAAGATCTGATCGAGGAAGGCAATCTGGGGCTGTTGCGCGCCGTCGAGGGGTTCGACCCCACGATGAACACGCGTTTCAGCACGTATGCCAGCTATTGGATCAAGCAGTCGATCAAGCGGGCCCTCATCAATACCGCCAAGACGATCCGCATTCCGGCCTATATGGTCGAACTGCTCACCAAATGGCGGCGGGCAACGACGAAGCTCATGGACCAGTTGAAGCGCCCCCCGACGCAAGAGGAGGTTGCCGCCGAGCTGGGAATTGCCAAAAAGAAGCTGCGGATCGTCAAGAAGGCGATCGAGCTCTACAACGCCACGCCTCAATCCGACCAGACCGACTCGGGCTGGTCGCTGGGAGAAATGGTCGCCGACGAACGGAACAAAGATCCCGAAACAGAGATGGTCGAGCACGACAACCTCAAGCACGTGATGCAGATGCTTGAGACCATGGACAGTCGCGAGGCGGCAATCTTGAGGATGCGCTTCGGGCTCGACGATTCTGAACCGAAGACGCTCAAGGAAATCGGCGAAACGCTGGGATTGACTCGCGAGCGCGTGCGGCAGATCGAGAACGAAGCGCTCGACAAACTGGCCGAAGGTCTGGCGGCCGGGTAAATTCAGGATTAATGCTCGGTGGCTGCGGGAAGTGCGCGGCGGCGCCCGCAGCCGAATCGTCGTGTCACGGGAGGACGACTGTCATCGAGTCGAGGATCTCGCGCAAAGTCTTTTTGAGATCCTCCCTCCTGGGCTCGGGGCCGAGGTGGCCTTCGTCACAGGTCAGACTTTGCGAGCACTCGCGCACCATGTCGAGGTCAAGGTCTCGTTCTTTGCTGGCAAAGGCGATGAGCCCGGCCCCCGCGCCAGAATTAAGCCGCCATTCAAATGTCGCGTGCCGCCGATCATGGATGATCAACAGGCCCTCGAGGGGCCCCTGGTAATGGGTTTCGACTGCGATCGCCGCGGCATGTGGAAACATTGAGGTTATCATCATCAGCACCTGGTGGCGCCGCAGTTCTTGGCGCGACATTGTCCAGCGAAAATCATCGGTACTGGCCGCATAGCTGTCGCCAATGAGATGGATGACCGAGACGCCGAATTCGTCGGCGATCTGCACGAAATCGGCTTGACGATTCACGGGCAGCTTGAACGGGATATGGATTGAGACATCGAGCTCGGGGGTGGCGAAATCGACCGTCATTTTACCGACCGATCGCTCGGCATCTTTGGCCAGCTCGGGGGGAAGTTTCAGCGAAACGGGGCCGATCTGGCAATTGTACCAGCCTGCTGTTTTGCCGGGCGTCTTCAGCTCAGTCACCGGTACTCCGGGGATTCGCACCTGATTTCGCGAGATCTGAAAAGACCAGTTGAGGTGCGGCCACCACCAGATGAGCGCGGCGGCCACCACCGCGAGCACGCACAGAGAGCCCAGGATCTGATTCTTGGTCGCACGCTGCCGCATGGATGCTCCTGCTGATTCTATCGTTATCGGGCTTCCCTTCAGTGCGCCACGACTGACACCTTGAAGCCATTCCGCGGTCTGGGGTTACAATTCTGATGCGCCATTCTCAAAACGTGATTCCCCGCTTCTGAAGTGGGGGAATTATACGGTCTTACTCCCGGCGACGCACGTCCGTTGGTTCAGAACCAAAGAGAATTCTTCGTTCGGTGCATGGCGACTGACATTGATTCTTCGAACAGGGGTGAATGAACCGGCCTATGGCTTCTGATTCGCCTCTTCCTGAATCGTGTACTCGGTCAGCCGCTTCGATTCAAACGTCTCGACTTTTCCTGCCGGCGCGCGGACGATAATGGCGGCCGCCCCGGGGATTTCGTCGATCAGCTTCAGTCCCTTTTCGGGCCCCAGTACGGCCACTGCCTTGGTATAGCTGTCGGCGATCATGCAATTGCGGGCGATGAGCGTCACGCTGCTATGGTCGACCAGGCCCAAGCCAGTCTGGGGATCGACAATGTGCGAGAATCGCCGACCATTGAATTCGACGAATTGGAAGGCGTCGCCCGACGTGGTGACGGCGGCGTTTTTCAGGATGA
>JAYTRB010000786.1:0-5477 GCA_043746425.1 Planctomycetia bacterium | reverse complement strand
TCCCTGGTATCGTGGTTTTCCGTCGGTGACCGCTGGACCGTGCCGCCCCGGTTTGTGGCGAGTGCAGCAGCAATGACTGTGGCTCTGCCAGAGGAAATGGCTGTACCGCCCGGACCGCACCGGGGGGAATTTCAGTCCTCATGCGTGATCTGTCATTCGCCCCGGCTGGCTTTGACTCAGCCGACATTCCCCGCAGAAAAGTGGACGGAAATTGTCCACAAGATGGTGGCTGCATACGGCGCGCCGCTCTCCAAGGACGAAGAACCGTTAATCGTCGCCTACCTGATGGCGGCCCAGGCGGCTCGCTAACCCTTTGTGATCAATCCGGGTCACTGGCCCGCGACGAGAGGAACCCAACGTTGACACATCCAGAAGCGACTCCGGCCGATCGCTCCGACTTGCCGGGCACGGCTCCGCTGATCCGGTGGCACGGGTATGCGGCAGTTGCGTGCGTGCTATACGTCGCCGTGCTTGGGATTATCATGGCGGTCAAGCTGCACATTCCCGAGTGGCTGGGGAGCGAATCGTGGATGACCTGGGGTCGCATTCGATATGCCCACACACAAGGGCTTTTCTTCGGGTGGCTCGGCAATGCCTTTCTGGCCTTCCTGTATTATGCGGTGCCGCGACTGGCCAACCGGCCGGTGACCGGCATCCGTCTAGGTTGGGCCTTATTTACAGTGTGGAATTTCCTGCTGGTGCTCCCCGGATGGGCGTTGGTGCAGGCGGGGTTCAGTCAGCCGCTTGAGTGGGCAGAATTCCCGCTGTCAATCGACGCGGCTGCAATACTGGGCCTGTTGCTGACGTGCGTTCAGTTTGTCTGGCCCCTGCTGCGAACACGAGTGGCGAGCCTGTACGTCTCGGCCTGGTACATTCTCGGCGGGTTGACATTCACATTACTGGCCTATCCGGTCGGGAACCTGGCCCCAGAAATTTTGCCTGGCGCGCAAGGCGCCACATTCAGCGGATTATGGATTCACGACGCGATCGGGTTATATGCCACGCCGCTGGCTTTGGCCGTCGCTTATGCGGTCATCCCGGTTGTCACGCGCCAGCCGATCTTCAGCCACTTTCTGTCGATGATCGGGTTCTGGCTTTTGTTTCTCGTGTACCCGCTTAATGGGACCCACCATTTTGTGTTCTCAGCAATACCGATGGAAGCTCAGAAAGGGGCGATAGTCGCCTCGATCTACCTTGGGGCCACAGTTGTGATTGTGGTTGCCAATCTGCTGCTGTCGCTTCGCGGCCAGGCCCGGTCAGTCGTGGGCGACCCATCGTTGAAGTTTGTCTGGTTCGGAATTGTGGCCTATCTGTTTGTCAGTCTGCAAGGGTCGGCGCAGGCGATCATGCCGGTCAACCGGCTCACGCATTTTACCGATTGGGTGATCGGCCACTCGCATCTTGCAATGCTGGGGTTCGCATCTTTCATTGCCATCGGCGGACTGTTGCTGGCGTGGCGGTACACCCCCGGATGCCGCTACAACAGACGAGCGGCAAACTGGGCGTTCTGGCTTCTGGCCGTGGGCCTGGGGGTCATGGTCATCGACCTAACGGCCGCAGGACTGGTACAAGGGCTGCTTTGGCATGAGGATACGATCTGGATTGATTCCGTATCGGCCTCAAAAGGATTCTGGATTACACGGAGTTTGAGCGGTTTGGTTATTCTGTGCGGGTTTGCCGCGCTCTTTTTCGGCCTGACGACGGGGCCGCGCACCTTATCGGCCGAGCTCGTGGCCGTACCGAATGTCGCCGCAGACGACCATGAACTGCAAGACTTGCCAGCGGGCCTCGGCTGGCTCAAAGGGGCCTACACCATCATTGCCGTTGCGGGACTGGGATTGTTCGTTTTCTCATTTGTGGTCCTGGGCTTGTGGCCGAATCAAACCCTTCAAACACAGATCGCCGCGACCAGGCCGTTTGAGCATATCAGTCGCAATGCGAGTGAGGACCGGGGCCGGCTTATCTATGCCCGGGAGGGATGCCTGACATGCCATTCGCAGTTCGTGCGGTTCACCGAGGATGACGTGCGGCGATTCGGCGTGGCGAGCCAGGCATGGGAGGGAGTCGATGACCGACCTCAGATGTGGGGCACGCGGCGTATCGGGCCCGACCTCAGCCGCCTGAACGGGCGAAAATCCCGCGACTGGCAAATCGTCCATCTTTGGAATCCGCGGCACATCGTCCCGGCGTCGGTCATGCCCAGTTACCCGTGGCTGTTCGATGGCTCGGCAGGGAAGCCGACCGGTGCCGCAATCGATCTTGTTAATTACCTCGAATCGCTCGGCCGTGAGGCCAGGCTTGCAGGTGTCACGTCGCCCAGTTCGATTGCCGGGAATAACGCCGACGAGGAACGGCAGCGAGGAATGTTCTGCGACTGCATGATTCCACGGACGGCGGGCGCCGCACCGCACTGGTCGCTGCCGACGGAACCCGGTGAACGCGAGCGCTATGCCCGTCGCGGGGCAACGGTTTTCTCGCGCCATTGTTCCGGGTGCCACGGCAGTAGCGGCCGCGGTGACGGACTGGCTGCCGACCACCTGGCACCCGTTCCACGCAATCTGACGACCGCGATGTTCACTGACCAGGCGTTGTCTGAGGTTCTGTGGCACGGCAAACGTGGCACCTCGATGCCGGCGTGGAACGACCTTTCTGCCAGTGACTTGCGAGCGCTGGTCGCGTATATGCAATCTCTGACCACCTTCGAACCCATTGATCCGCTTGCAGACGAAGAACGTCTGCGCGCGGCCGACCTCTTCGCCACTCATTGCGCGGTCTGCCACGGTAAGAAGGGAAATGGCGATGGCATCACGGCACTCAGTCTGGCCCCTTCGCCGACGAACTTTCACGAAATCCAGCCGAATCAAGTCGCAGCGGAAGCAGCATTGAAATTCGGTATCCGCGGGTCAGCAATGCCGAAGTGGGAGGGCAAATTGACTGCGGACGAGCAACGTCTGCTCATCCGCTATGTACGAACGCTCTACTCGTCGCAGGAGTTGCGGAAGTGACCGTAAATGTGATCGTCATCGCTGTGACCGGCCTCATGCTCGGGTTCGTGGGGGTCTGGCTCCTTCGGCCACTTTGTCGACGGTGGATCGAGGCCCCTAAGTTTCAGCCCCTGCATTGGGACAATGCCAATCGGGTTGACGATTCCTCGCTGCCGTAAGAATTTTTCGACTTACCGGAGCCGAGCCGTCACATCGAACAACGCCACCTTCGTTCAGGGCAGGGACGTGAGTTATGTGTACTCAGCGTCGCACCTGATGCGAAGTTTTCCGGACGAATCGCCTTCCACTCGCAGGATCGATTCGTTCGCGCCAGACAGGGCATGAACGCCCAGGTTTTGAGGGTGTGGTTGCCAGCGGCATCAAGTGGGCGCACCAGCCACTTATCGGTCTTACAGTGTACCGTGCTCTCTACGAGCCACGGTCGCGCGGGCTGAGTCGCCCCCCCTGCCCGAGTTCCCCCCAAAGACCAGGAGGATACAATTCTAAAGAGTGGCGCAAGCATGCTTCTCGTAGAGCCTCTCGCCGGGCCGGTTCTACCATCGCCCGGATGAGGCGTTATCAACCAACTGCCAAGAATCGCCTCGCTACCAAAGGCAGAAAAACGACTGGAAGAAGGCATTCGCTGAAGTTTAGTTTTGGTTCCCGTTTCGATAACCCAGGTTTCCAGGAGAAAATCATGCCTGCTGCGGCGCCCGTATTCAATGATGTCAGTTCCCGCTTGAGAATGAATGTGAAACAGGCCCCTCTGATGCGAATCGCCTGCCTGACGGCGCTCGGAGTTGGCTTGGTCGTCGCAAAATCTAGCCTCGGTGATGAGAGCGAGACGTCCGAGAAGGAAAAAGGGGGCGCCCCCTCGAGCAGCGAAGGAGCAACCAACTCCAATGAAACCCCTCGTGCTAAGAATAGTCATTCTGTGACGGATGACCACGTGCGTCACCACGGCGCGCTGGGAGTGTTGCTCAGTAAGGCCACAGATGGGGTCAGTGTGGTGGGCGTAATACCCGGCAGCCCGGCCGAACGTGCCGGGTTGCGCCTGGGAGACGAGATTCGTTACATCGACGACCAGCGGATTCGAACGACTCAGGAGCTGATTGACACGATTGGAGCGTTCGAGTCGGGCACGAAGGTCGATCTGCTGATTCGTCGAAATGGCAAGCGACAAGTCGTCGAGGCAAAACTGGACACCAGTGAGTCGACCTTCAGCAATCCTGACACGTCAATCAAATCCGACCCGGGTCGAAGCCGCGGCTCGCCAAACCATAGTAATCAGCCTGCCAGCCGCGACCGCGGCGCCAGCGCTGATGGGCCTGGTCCCTCCGCGAAGCAAAGTCGCGATTCACAACCACAAGTCAGTCAACGAATTCGCGCGCTGGAGCGACAAATTTACCTTCTGCGACATGAACTCAACGAACTGAGATATTCACAGAGTGTCAAGGCGCCGACGCCAGTCGAAGATATGCCAACCTGGTGGAACCGGGTGCACCACGGTGAAGCAGACGACGATCCGGCGCTGTTCCAGTAGCCATCGCGGCTGTGAATCAGAAACCGTCTCAACGCTGCGTTGGCAGGGGTGTGCCAGCGCAGCGTTTTCACGAACTTCAGCGATCGATTCCCGTCTTGATAGTAGAATTTCTGTTAATCAGCCGTGACTCGGCAAGAATCGATCGAATGGCCGATGCGATATTCCGAACATTTTCGCGATGTCAGGCGGCAATTCGTCGTGCGTTTCAGACAGGCGACCGCGACCCGCTTCTGCCCCGTATTTCCAGCAGCAGTTGGAGAGCGCAGCCCGCAGCCAAGGCGATGATCGCGAGCATGAAACAGACACAGCCGAGGATCTGCTGCTCGAAATTGTTCGCTCCCAGAAGGCTGAAAACGCCGAGCACCACCCCAAGTACGGCGGCAAGATGGCAAATGACAGCTATGGCGCCGGCGGCAGAAACGTGCAACGGCACAGGTCGTTCGCGCGGCTTTTGTTCGATCGCGGACCTGTTTTGCGAAATACGGACAGGCGCCACGTCTTCTCCGGTATCAGAGTCAAAGGCCGTGTCGCGCTTGGCAACGAAAACTTCGGATGTTTCAATCCGTCCCGAATGACGCAAGTCGGGCATCACGTCCATCTCATTGATAGCCTGTTCAAAAACCCTCTGAGGCCGATTGAACAGCTGTTCAAGGGTCGCGGCTTTAATCCAATTCCCAGAGCGTCCCCGGCGAATTTCGTCGCCGGCGACGATTTGCCCGCCGCTCGCGAGCTTCCGCAATTGGATTTCGGAGAGCGGCCCGAACTCGTTCGGGCCAGATCGATAAAAGAATTCCGACATTGAGATCTCCCGTTTTGCTTCGGGCATTCCCAAGAATTGTCTTTCTTGATCGCCAGCCTACCCACTTAGACAGCCTGCGCCAAACGTAAAAATGCAGGACACGTAAATGTTCGTCAGGTTTTTCAGCCTGGCAGCGTAGAGGAATGACGGC
>JAYTRB010000785.1:0-2190 GCA_043746425.1 Planctomycetia bacterium | reverse complement strand
ATCATGCCGATCACGACTGCTCCCACAACCGCAGTTACGCCGACGATTCTTCGGCGACGATCGCGCGTACCCCGTTTGAGTTGTACGATGCGGGTGTATAGAATTCCGGCAAGCGGCTCGGGAATATCGCGACCAAAGCGCAGGGTGTCTTTCCGGGCTTGTTCGATGTCGACCAGCGATGCCATTGGGCTGGCCAGCAACCGTTCAAGGGCCGTCAGCTTTTCGTGGTAGTGGTGCGTTCCCGCCGACTTCGCGTCTTCGGCGGCCAGCCACTTGAGTGCCGGGGCGACGCTGCCGGCCAGGGTGTCGGCGCCGGTCGCTCGCGATGGCATTGAAAGCGCCTGCCACCGCTCGCGCAGCAACAGTGCTCGATCGAGATTTCCTGTCGTATGGGCTGCGGCAAGGTCATCGGCGACCAATTGGCGGGTAAGTCGTCTTACCGTTTGTACGAGCGAATCTGTCGGCGGATGCCGCCAGTCAGAAGCTGCCAGTTCGCCTGCGAGGGCGTGCAGCGCATCGCCATCGCCGCGGCTGGCCGCGGCGTGTGCCTCGGTTTCGATCTCAGCCAGCCGAACGCGCTCGAAGGTGACCAGGTCGTCGTTCCAGAACGGACTTGTCGAATCAGCCAGGGCCAGCTTCCTCATGATGGCCAGCCGCTGGCGGACGGGGGCCTGAAGTAAGGCGAGCAAGCGGTGCCGGTCAAGCAGTTTCTCAAGCGGAAGCAGCAGCGAGTAGGCCTCGTTGAGCTCTTCGGCCACATCACTCAGCAATGGTTCCGGCCGGGGCAAGTGGTAGATTCCGAGAATTTCATTCCATTCGGCGCGTTCTGAAAAGTCGACGACAGCGAACAGATCGAGCAGATTGGGGTCTGACTCGGCGAGGTGCATGGCCTCGGCCCGCAGTCCCTTTTTCAGGAATTCGCCGCAGCGCCGCAATCGAGAGTTCACTTCGTGGCATAGGGCCGCATACTCCTCAGCCAGCCGGCGCAGTTCGGGCGTCAGCTCGCACTCTGCAGTTTGCAGGCAGAAGCGAACTTCGTCGATAATACGCTGGACGTCGGTCATGTCTGGCCCCCCATTTTTCTTCCCGACATTCTTCCCGGCATTATTGCGCCCCGCTGTTCTTGCGCTCAGGCCGCTGCATCGGGTCGGCGGCGAAAATCGGCCGACCTTCTTTGAAATCGGGAGAGTGCGCCCGACGCACGACGGCTCCTTTCTGCAGATCGGCCGTGCCAATGACCGTCCACCCGGTGACGCGACCCGTCAGATCGGGGACGGCAATTTGCAATTGACGTTCTCCTCGAGGAGCCAATGCCGTTTGGCACACCCAGCCCGAGGCATCGTCGCGCGTCAACCAGCCGATGATCATCAGATTGTCGCGGATTTGCGCCGCCAGAACCTTCTCGCGAAGCACGGCTCGTCGCCAGGCGGCGGCCAGATCTTCGTCGCCAATCTGGCCCAGGTTGCGTTCGGCTCGTTGCCGCACGGCACGGGCGGCGGGGTCTTCGGGGTCCATCCAGCGGGTAGCCAGGTCGATCTTGTCGTCATGCAGCTTGGCCAGCGTCGATTCCAACTCGGGCTTGAGCAGCGAATTGCTTTGCGCCGCGTATTCCAGCGTGCGCGACAGCAGAAAATACCGCAGGAACGGATCGAGCCGCTTATCGCGGCGGATCAAATCGGCCAGGTTGCGGACGTACTCATCCCATTCAGCAAAGGGGACGACTGGCAGTTTGCCCCGCACGCTCTTGGCGAGTTCTCCCTGCGGGGCCGGCCGCGCCCGATCGAACTTGAGATCGGCCGATTGCAGGGCCTTAGATTTCGATTCGCCAGCGAAGCCCACGAGATAGTTGAACCGCACCGTCTTCTTATTTGAAAAATCCTCTTCATCGGTCACGTAATACCGGATGCCGGCGTTCGTCTCGACGCAATAAATGTCGTCGATGAGCGGGCCGGTGAAGAGCTTCATCAGTTTGGCGCGCAGTCCCGAGTCGTGATCTCCCGATTCTCCTTCTTCACGCAAGACAATGGATTGCAGATAGGCCAGATAGTCGCGTGCCACTGTGGCGGGGGGACTATTGCCATGCTCCTGCAACCAGGCCTGGCATTGGCCGATGCGCTGTTTTGTCGTCTTCAGATCCGGCGGATCCCAATCGTTCCACGGGTCGCACAGACGCTGCCACGCAAAGGCGCC
>JAYTRB010000784.1:0-1895 GCA_043746425.1 Planctomycetia bacterium | reverse complement strand
TGGGCCTACCGCGACTGGGTGATCAACGCCTTCAATCGCAATTTGCCCTACGACAAGTTCATCATCGACCAGATTGCTGGCGACCTGTTGCCCAGCCATGAACAAGACCAGTTGGTGGCGACCGGTTTTCTGCGGAACTCGATGATCAACGAAGAAGGGGGCATTGATCCCGAACAGTTCCGCATGGAGGCGATGTTTGATCGTATGGATGCAATTGGCAAGGGAATTCTGGGCCTGACGATTCAGTGCGCCCAATGCCACAGCCACAAATTCGACCCGCTCTCGCATGAAGAGTACTACCGACTGTTCGCCTTTCTCAATAATTCGCACGAAAGCAGCGTCGCCACCTATACGTCTGCCGAGTTAATGCAGCGGGCCGACATTTTTCGCCAGATTCAAGAGATCGAAGCCGAGCTGCAGCATCAGGCTCACGATTGGGTTGATCAGCTGGCACGCTGGGAGCAGACCGTTATGCACGGCGCACCCGAATGGACGATCATACAATCTTCCGAGGACGATCTGTCGGGCGGACAGAAAATGTACCGCCTGACTGACGGTTCGTACTTGTGTGCCGGATACGCGCCGACCAAGCACGATGTGGTCATTAACATTACGACGCAGGTGCAGAACATCACGGGTTTCCGTCTCGAACAACTCAATGATCCCAACCTGCCGCTGGGGGGGCCCGGCCGGTCGATCACGGGGACTTCCGCATTGACTGAGTTCAAAGTTCGCGTGAAGCCGGTCGGAATGCCCGAAAAGGGCGAGATGGTTAAATTCGCCAGAGCGACAGCTGACCTGAATCCTGCCGAGAAGCCGTTGCATGCCATCTATGATGACAAGAGTGGCAAGAAACGTGTCACAGGCCCGATCGAATTCGCGATTGACGGCAAAGACCACACGGCTTGGGGTAGTGAAATCGATCCTGGCCGGCGGAATCGACCGTGCCAGGCGGTGTTCGTAACAGAGACTCCCATCGCCTATCCCGAAGGTACTGAGCTCGAAGTGCATCTTGTCCAGAATCACGGAGGCTGGAACAGCGACGACAATCAGAATAACAATCTCGGGCGTTTCCGGCTTTCGGTAACGACCGCCGCTGATCCGACCGCCAATTTTTTGCCTGCCGCCGTCCGCGCGGTGCTGGCTGTTCCACGCGAGCAGCGCACGCCCGCTCAGATGGCGGCCCTCTTCAGCTATTGGCGCACGACCGTTTCTGAATGGCAGACTGCGAATGCCAAGATCGAAGAGCTCTGGAAGCAACATCCCCAGGGGGCATCGCAACTGGTGCTGAACGAGCGGGCCGAGCCACGGACGACGCACATGTTGCAACGTGGCGATTTTTTGAAACCGACTGCGGCAGTGACTCCCGGGGTACCCGCGTTTCTGCATCCACTGGCAGCTGGCGCACCAGTCACTCGGCTTTCGTTCGCGCAGTGGCTGGTCGACCGCCAGTCTCCCACGACGGCCCGGTCGTTTGTCAATCGCGTCTGGCAAACGTATTTTGGAACCGGACTCGTCAGTACGAGCGAAGATCTCGGGTCGCAGAGCGAACCACCATCGCATCCTGAGTTGCTCGATTGGCTGGCGGTCGAGTTTATGGAGCCTGCCGGCCAGCCCCTGCGCGACTCAGCCTCTCGCAGTGCTGCAAATGAAAAGAGGGCCTGGGATGTCAAACGTCTGCATCAATTGATTGTGACTTCAGCGACGTATCGGCAGTCGGCGAAAATGACGGCCGCGCTTTACACCTTCGATCCATTCAATCGGCTGCTGGCGCGAGGGCCTAGAATTCGCGTCGATGCCGAGATCGTCCGCGATGTGGCTTTGGCGGCCAGCGGGTTGCTGGATTCCACGGTGGGAGGGCCAAGCGTTTTTCCGCCCGCTCCGGACTTTCTGTT
>JAYTRB010000783.1:0-12491 GCA_043746425.1 Planctomycetia bacterium | reverse complement strand
GCAGGCCGCACCCAAAAACTGGAAGAGAAACCCTGATCTCCTTCAAAGTCTCCCACGTCCGGAAGCTCGACCGTCTCTCCTGGTTCGAGCGAGAAGACTTTCTTATTGTTGCGCCCTTCGGCCCAATTGAAACCGGTAGCTAACGACAGTTCGCGTAAATTGGCCGCCACTTTTACATGGAGCGCTCGGCCCTCTCCCTCGTTGAGTGGGGCCTCCATGATCAGCCCCTGCACGGGCACCATCTCGGCCAGAATGGCAGGAGTGACTGAGGCTGCCCAGGCTTCAAATTCGGGCTTGCCCGTTTCCCTGCGAATGTTGATCTGCCCACGGACCGCCGTCATCTGCTGCTTCAGCTCCTCCCATTTGTCGCGATCTTGGCTGCGCGGGACAAAGATCGTAGGTGGCGTATCCTTGATGTTGCCGTCCATGACCGCCTGCGTCGTATTGTTGAAGAACGCCGACATCGAATAGAAATCTTTCGTCGTCAACGGGTCGAATTTGTGATCGTGGCACACGGCACAGCCCGCTGTCAGCCCCATCCATACCGCCGCCGTCGTTTCTGTGCGGTCGCGGGCGTAAAGAACCCGATATTCTTCGTCGATCGCCCCCCCCTCATTGGTGGTGATATTGCAGCGGTTGAAGCCCGAGGCCACGAACTGGTCGAGCGTGTGATCGGGAAGCAGGTCTCCGGCAAGCTGCTCGATCGTAAACTGATCAAACGGCAGATTGCGGTTGAAGGCTTTTATCACCCATTCGCGATACGACCAGATCTCGCGATAGTTGTCGAAGTGAATGCCGTGTGTGTCGGCGTAACGGGCTGCATCGAGCCAGTACCGGCCCCGATGCTCGCCCCAATGTGGCGATTCGAGATAATGCTCGACGAGTTTGTCGTAGGCATCGCCCGACTTATCGTTTACAAACGCCTCGACCTCGGCGGGGTCGGGGGGTAGGCCGGTTAAATCGAGACTCAACCGGCGGGCAAGCGTCCGCCGGTCGGCCATGGGCGCGGGGGTGAGGCCCTTCTCATCCAACTTCGCGAAAATAAAATTGTCGATCGGATTCTTCGCCCAGGTGCGGTCTTTCGCTTCCGGCGGCTGTGGCCGCCGCGGCGCGAGAAACGACCAGTGCGGCTGGTACTCGGCCTCTTCAATGACCCATCGCCGCAACACATCTTTCTGCTCTTTCGTCAGCGTCTTTTTTGTCGCTGGCGGCGGCATGACTTCCTGTGGGTCTTCGCTGAAGATCCGCCGGATCATTTCGCTCGCGTCAGGTTTACCGGGGACGATGGCTTCGGCCTTGATTGCCGGCTCGCGCTGGTCGAGACGCAAATCGGCCTTTCGCGCAGCACTGTCGGCTCCGTGACAGGCAAAGCAGTTCTCAGCCAGGATTGGCCGAATGGCGCTATTGAATTCCAGTCTGTCTGCGGCGAAGCAAGGTGCCGCGAGCAGAAGAACCAGCAGCGCTACCCCGCTCGACCTTTGCAATCGTGCCGTCCATCGGAAACCGTATCGTTCCATAACTAAAGTCATTTCGTCGCTCCGATTGTTGTCGTCCCGTTTCGTTTGAAACGGCCATCCTGCTTTTTTGGAATGGGAACTTCGACCGAGTCGGGCAATCCGCGAGTCCAGTACTTGACTCCACTGCGCAGATGCCGCGACATTGCGCGCACCGCTGCAATTCGGTCTTCGGATTGCAATGCTTCGACGATCGCCAGGTGCTCGTGGGCCTCGTCGGCCAGTCTTCGGAAATCGTTCCGAGCTTCGTGCTCGGACCACGCTACATCGCGGAACGCCCGAAACAGCGTCTTCAGCCGGTTCAACTCACTCGCCAGAAACCGATTGCCGCACGAATTGGTGATCAGGTCGTGCAAGCGACTGTCAACAGCACGGGCTTTTTCGACAAACCGCTCAGCGCTCACGAGTTTTTTTTCTGCAAGTCGCTTTAGCTCGACTGACAGGGCATCGAGTTCATGCCGGTCGATCCGTCCGCATGCAAGCCGCACCGCCTCGCATTCGAGCGCTCGACGCACCTGTACCACTTCGCGGACTTCCTTCGACGTCACCCGCCGCACGATTGCCCCGCGATTGGGAACCAGGTCGATGATTCCGATTCCGGCAAGCGCGATGAGCGCCTCGCGAATCGGGGTATGACTGACTGCGAATCGGTCGGCCAGTTCTTGAGTCACCAGGTGCCGGCCGGCCTGCAATTCTCCACGAAATACATCCGCCAGCAGACCTTCTACGATCTTCTGACGCAAGCGGCCGTGGTCGGTCTTAGATGTCAGTTGCGGTGATGAGCCTGGCATAGGTTTGTCAATCAAAGGCTGACGGACGTCAGAAGGCGGGATGCCCTCCGATTTTCAGCTCAGACAAACCGGAGGGGCCTCTTTACGATAACGCACCACTATCGGGAGGTCAATCCGATTCTACAGAATCGTGTCGCTGTTCTGTAGAATACAGGAGTCTGTAGAAACCATGCGATGGGAGGCTGTCACTCCAGAATGATATCTTTGACCGTATAACCGCCGGGAATCATCGGCAGCACGTGTTCCTGATAGGGACAGAGAATGTCGAGCACATAGGGCCCGGGGGCGGCAAGCATTTCCGCCAGAGCTGCAGGAAATTCCTTTCTGCTGCGCACCTGCCGGGCCGAAATGCCGAATCCTTCAGCGATCTTCACGAAATCGGGATAAGATTTGTCGATGATCGTGCTCGTTCCTTTACCCGTCGCCTCGGGATGATCGATCGGCCCCAGATAGGTATGTGCCCGGTTCTTCTGATGGAATCGATCCTCCCACTGCATCACCATTCCCAGGTGCTGGTTATTCAGCAGGAACACCTTGACAGGGAGCTTTTCGCAGTTGAGCGTCGCCAGTTCCTGGACATTCATCAGAAACGAACCATCGCCATCGATGTCGAGCACCAGCTTGCCAGGATGCGCAGCCTGCGCCCCCATTGCCGCGGGTAGGCCAAAACCCATCGCCCCCAGACCTGAACTGCTCATCCACCTGCGGGGACGATCGAATTTAAAAAACTGCGCGGTCCACATCTGGTGCTGTCCCACCCCGACTGCAATGTACGGGTCCTTATCGGCGGTCTGTCGCTGAAGCTCTTCAATGGCATATTGCGGCAGAATCAGATCGTTGCCCGGGTCGCCGTACCGCAACGGATGCTTCTCGCGCCAGCCATCGATTTCTCGCCACCAATCATCAAGTTGCGGCAGATCATCATCTCTGATCGCTTCGTTGAGTGCCGCCAGCACTTCGCGCAGGTCGGCGACAAGCGGGATATGGGCGATCTTATTCTTGTGAATCTCGGAAGCATCATTGTCGACATGCACAATCTTGCCATGCGTGGCGAATTCTGAAACTCTTCCGGTCACGCGATCGTCAAAACGCACTCCGAAGGCCAGAAGCAAGTCGGCCGCGTTGATCGCAAAATTTGAATAGGCCGTTCCGTGCATCCCCAGCATGTGCAGTGATTGCCGGTCGTGTCCGGGAAACGAGCCCAGCCCCATCAATGTCATCGTCAGGGGAATCCTCGTGCGCTTGGCGAATTTATACAGTTCCTGCGAGGCCTCGGCGTTAATCGCCCCGCCACCCACGTAGAGAATGGGCTTTTTCGAACGTTTGATCGCCGCCAGCACCTGCCGCACCTGTGATGGGTTGACCGGCTTGGAATCGGGACGATAGCCGGGCAGATGCATCGGCGGATCGTAATCGGGATGACCCGAGACCTTTTCAGTCTGCAAGTCCTTGGGAAAATCGATCAGCACTGGCCCCGGTCGGCCCGAACGCGCCACATAGAACGCCTCTTTGACGATGCGGGGAATATCCTGGAAGCGTGTAATGAGATAATGATGCTTCGTGATCGCCCGACACACTTCAACGATCGGCGTTTCCTGAAAAGCGTCTGTGCCGATGAAATGCTTTGCGACCTGGCCAGTAATCGCCACCAGGGGGCAACTGTCCATCTTGGCATCGGCCAAGCCGGTGACGAGATTCGTCGCCCCCGGACCACTCGTAGCCATGCACACGCCGACCTTTCCCGTCGACCGGGCATACCCTTCGGCAGCGAAGATCCCTCCCTGTTCGTGGCGGGGCAGAATCGTCCGTACGCGATGAGACTGGTGGGTCAGCGCCTGATGCATGGGCATACTCGCCCCGCCCGGGTAGGCAAAAATCGTATCGACTCCCTGCCGTACCAGGGCCTCGATGAGAATGTCGGCCCCTGAAATGAGCGGGTGGGATTGGATCTTCAATTTGGGATCGGTCTCTGTTTGTTCGGCGGCCACGATCGTCTCGCTCTGTCTTCCTGTTGAAATCTGGGGAAACGGGGTTATGTATGAGACAAAGAATGCAGGCATCTCGTCCAAGAAACCTGCCAGAGAGATGATAAACGGTGACGCGGGCAATTGCGAGTGCGTTTTATCGCAAGAGGTTCTTCCTCGACTCATATGGGGCAGACTGCGACGAACGCTTATTCCTTTTGCGCCGCGCATTCGGGCTCATAGGGAACACACGAAATGCCAAATGTCTGCGCGACGGCCTTATTCGTCAACACTCCATTCCACATGTTGACGGCATTTGCCAAACCGGGATCCCGCGCGGCTGCACTGTGCAGTCCATTTCGGGCAATTTGCAGGACGTACGGGAACGTCACATTGCATAAGGCGTACGTACTCGTTCGCCCGACTGCGCCGGGCATGTTCGTCACGCAATAATGAACCACGCCGTTCACGATATAGGTCGGCTTGGAATGTGTCGTGGGACGGGATGTCTCGACACACCCCCCTTGGTCGATGGCAACGTCGATGATGACCGCCCCGGGCTTCATCAGTTTCAGATCGTCTTCGCATACGAGCCGCGGCGCGCGGGCGCCCTCGATCAGTACGGCGCCGATCACCAGATCGGCCCGCATCAATTGATCGCGAATGTTGTGTCGGTCGCTATAGAGCGTGTTGACATTGGCCGGCATGATGTCGTCGAGATACCGCAGCCGATCGACATTGATATCGAGTATGTTCACGTCGGCCTTGAAACCGGCGGCGATCCCCGCGGCGTTCTTGCCCACAATTCCTCCGCCCAGAATGGCGATGTGGGCAGGTGGCACGCCGGGAACACCGCCCAGCAGAATCCCCCGTCCCTCCTGAGGACGCTCAAGGTATTTCGCCCCTTCTTGAATGCTCATTCGACCGGCGACTTCGCTCATCGGGGTGAGGCATGGCAAATCGCCGTGGCGACCACGCAGCGTTTCATACGCAGCCGCCGTCACGCCCGTCTCAAGCACGCTGCGGGTGAGCGTCTCACAGGCTGCAAAATGAAGATAGGTGAAAAGCACCTGACCGCGGCGCAATAGAGAGATTTCCTGGGGTTGAGGTTCTTTGACCTTCACGATAAGTTCGGCCTGCGCGAAGACGTCGGCTGCCTGCTGAACGATTTCGGCTCCATTCTCGCGGTACATGTCGTCAGAGATACCACTTCCCTGTCCGGCCCCGGCTTCAATGAGCACGCGGTGTCCGGCACGCTGGAGTTCTTCGACGCCGACCGGCAGCATGGCCACGCGATATTCATCCTGTTTGACTTCGCGCGGTACGCCGACAATCATGTTGATCTCCTGAGGGAGGGGGAATACCGAGCGGCGAGCGCCGATTTTCTATAGAAATCTGACAGAAGGATGAGGCCGCGATGGAAGGCAGGGATTGAGTCATTTTCGAGACCAAGCCCCCCAAGTTTTATTGGTGATCCCCATTCTTCACCGGAGCAGGCTGGTCGTCCGAAGTCGGTTCAGGTTGGGTTTCGGCCATATCAGAATCCTGTATTGTTATCGGAGATCGAGCCGTCTCAACAATTGGTGGTGCAATCATCGGAAGAGGTGCCGTCTTGGGAAGTGGTGGCACCGGCCTGGCGACCATGAAAAACGGAACAGCCACTGCCCCCAGGCACCCCAGAACCACCACAACCATAATGACGCCCACCAAGCCAACAACAACCATGGCCACGACCGACAGGCCTTTCCCCGTACCTCCAGCGCGACCAGATGTCGCAGTTCCTGGGTTCAGGCTTATGCCGCAATGCGGGCAAGTCAGATCGTCGGCTCGGATCGTTTTCGAACAGGCAGGACAGACATTCATGGTTGCTTGCCTCTGGTATCCCCGGAAAAACAGACAGCTTAAGAGTATAGACAATGCACCGATGGCCTGCATCGGGGAGTTGCTGGGTCGATACCTGCGACATCCGCGCGCCAATTCTGTGGGCCGGAAATGCGATGATCGTTAATCCGGGGGAAATCAGAACTCGTACCGACCGGGAGAAAGGATCCGCTGCGGATCAAGTGCGGCCTTGATTCTGGCCATCGTGGCAGCCGAGTCGGGCTGCAGATCGGCGAGCTTCGACATTGTTTGCAGACCCCCGCGGTACGGCAGGTAACCCCGGGTCGCCAGCGCAGTAAACAATTCGTCGTAGCAGGCCGCTGCGCGATGGCGTTCGGCTTCGTCGTCACGGTCGTAGCAGATACTGACCACGCAGCACAGGGCGCGCGCGTTGACTGTCGTCAGTGTCAACAGCGGTTCAAATTGGTGCTCGGTAAGAATTCTGGTAACCAGCGGCAAGACTTCATCGCACGCTGCACGCGTCGCAGGAAGCACCGGCGAGACCCAAATTAATCCACAGTCGCCAGGATTTGTCCCCTCGGCACTTGCCGGGGTTCGGCTGCGCCAAGCGGCTCCGCGCAGGTGACTGGCGCTCGGAATTCCGCGGAGCATCTCAAACGGGCTGCGGACGGCCGCCGCCTTGGCTGCCAATTGCCGCGCAACACCGGCCCGACTCAACCAATTGAGAATCGTCTGCGCCAATTTGAGCCGCCGTTCGTCGAAGAACAAGACCCGCGCTACAGGAGCGAACGCGCGGCGGACGAGTTGCCGGGCTGCAGCCACGAGGGGCTTGGGGCCATACAGCGCCCCCATGACATTCCAGGCTCCGACGCTGGCTTCCTGTCGCAGGGCGGAGCGCACCGAATCGGGTAATGGCGTGGCGCCGGCTGCCATGTCCCAAGGGTACTGGCGCTGTCCCGAGATGACCCGCAGATCATTGGCAATGTGGACGCTGCTGCGGACGACGTCGTGCAGCCGCAATTCGCGCAAGCGCTCGACGATCTCTCCCAGGCAGCTTTCGTCCTTCACCGAAAATGCAAAGGCCAGACACTGCTCGGGCGCACGCAACAGCGACAACCCCAAAGCCGTCACGACTCCCAAATTTGATTGTGTGAAGAGGCCATCCAGCCAGGGACCGACACCCCAGGGAAATACCCGACCGGCTTTGGCACTCGCAAAGGCGCCGAAGCCGGTGTTCATTAAGTCGCCCTCGGGCAAAACGACCTCCAGCCCGCAAGTATGGGCAAAGTGGTCGCCGTAGGGTGTATGGCCGAAACCTCGCTCGAGCGTATTTCCGACGATGCTGGCATCAGGACCGGCACCCGTGACATCGAGCCACAGGGGCAGCTCCTGCTCGCGCAGGAAGGACGATAACTCTCCCTGGGTCACTCCCGGTTCGACAACAGCATAGGCCAGTTCGGAATTAACTTCGCGGATTGCATTCATCCGAGAAAGATCGACGATGGTTTGCCCGTCGGTCATGGCGCAGGCATCGCCGTAGCCCCAGTTTTTTCCGCGGCTGATGGGATGAATTGGCACGCCATACTGAGTTGCAATGCGAACGACTTGCTGGACATCTGCGGTGTTGGCCGGGCGCAATACCGCGGCGGCACGCGTGCCGCACGGCAGCGTGCAACGTGAAAAGCGGTCAATTGTATTGAGCGACGTCAGGACATGCTCGCGGCCCAGAGCCTGCGACCAGGCGACCAGAGCACCGACCAGGCCGGGCGGACTAGTCGCCGGCGCCCCCAGAACGTCAACCCACGTCTCGATATCGGCCACCGTGTCACTCGAAGCGGCGGCTCCGGGCGATCGTTCGGCCGCGGGAGGATTAAATCGAGAAAGTGCCATTTGATTTCCTTGCGCAACAATTCGATTTCGAGACAGTTTTCATTGCCGTGCTTTTGACTGTCCCAGTTTCAATGGGTCGCAGGCCCATTGTCTGGCGCCGCCGTGGAATGCGCCTCAATAGTTGTTGGCGGTATTCCACACCAGAGAACTTACGTCAAAATGCAATGAAAAGCTGCGGTGTAAGCACTTGTTGCACTTTGTCGGCATCGTTTCTTATGGCTCTTCAGCATGGGCATCACAAACGTTGCAATCGCCCCAGCTATCCCATTCGCTGATGTCTCCCTGTCCACTCAACAAACGCCTCGCCCGAATGTTTGGTATGTGAAACCAGTCTCGGCGTGCCGGGACTCTGAGCCAGCCCCGATTTCTAGGGGCGGAATACGCCTCCCGACCCAAGAACGGGGACGATTCTTGAAAAGTGCGGCTATTCCGGCCGAATCGAAAAAAGGGGGATTGACCCCTCTCCGAAAAAGCTTTATATGCCGATCAATTATGCTGTACCCATCATTTCTGATGGAAGCGATGGCCGACGACCATCATTTTGGGCCCGCGACAAAGAATAAGCTACGTTTAAAACATAGCCGGACTGTGTCCGAACGACGTTCTGTACTCGCGATTCGATGTTCCGGCGAACGCTACTTATCGCTGGAGTTGCCCAAAAAGTGGTGAGGAATGATGGTCTCCTTGCTGGATGATTCCCCCGAAATCGATGTCGAATCGGGTCGCGATGTCCAATTCCGCATCGCCGCCGGACACGACGATCGGATCGCTGCATTTGAACTTGTGTATCGCAAGTACTTCGAGGCGGAGTTCATTCCACAGAATGAATTTCGATTGCGCGTCACTCCGTACCATCTATTGCCAACCACAAATGTGATTGTGGCCCTCGCGGGATCGCGCGTCGTGTCGACCGTAACGTTGATCGGGGACGGTGAACTGGGAGTTCCCATGGAAAGCATCTATGGGAAAGAAATTCTGGAGCGCCGCCGAAAGAACCTATATATCGGCGAAGTTTCGTGCCTGGCCTTTGAACCCATGCCTCTCAACAAGTCCCTGCAGGTGTTGATGCAACTGACGCGGTTGATGGCACAACATGCCCTGACCTATGGGATGGACCAGTTGATGATTGCCGTCCATCCCCAGCATGCGCGGTTTTATCGGCGATTCATGGGCTTTGAAATTGTGGGACCGCTGAAGACCTATCCCTCGGTGCAGCATGCGCCGGCTGTCGCCTGTTGCCTCGATTTCAGGGCGATCAATAAGAACCGGCCGAAATGCTGGGAGTCGTATTTCGGCGCGCGCCTGCCAGAGGCCGATCTTTGTTCGCGACCGATGTCAGACGACGAATGCGACTATTTTCGTCCCATTGCTCAGTTGGCCGGCTATCGAACACCGCAAGTCGCCTGCACCTCAAACACCGGCATCTGACGGAACCACTCTCGTGAATTCCCCGCTGACGACTGCGAGTTTCCCGTGTTCGCCTTTGCACTAAAGACATTGCTGTCTGACCGGGGCAAGTTGCTGGCGGGTCTGGGGGGAGTCATGTTTTCCCTGGTGCTGGTCAACGTGCAGGGGGGGTTGTTTCTGGGGCTGATGCGCAAGGCCAGCCTGTTGGTCGACCACTGCGACGCCGACCTGTGGATCAGCCATAAGATGATTGAAAACGTCGATTTTGCGCAGGACATCCCCGAAGTGTGGATTAACCGCATTCGTGGGATTGCTGGAATTGCGCGGGTCGAACGATACATCATCGGCAAGGGGCTTGCCACGCTCTCCGACGGAGGGTTTGAAGATGTCTGGGTAATCGGTTCCGAGCGGACGACGATGTCAGGTACCGCATGGAACTTCGCAGAGGGGTCGGCTGATGATCTGCGCCGTCCCGACGGCGTCAGCTTTGACGAATTCGATGCCGCCAAGCTGGGAAACCCATTGGTGGGTGACTGGTTGGAGGTCAATGGCCATCGCGCCAAGTTCGTCGCCACGACCAGGGGCATTACGGGTTTCGTCACTACTCCTTATCTGTTTGCGACTCTGGAAACGGCTCGTCGGTTATCGAACATCCCTGCCGGACACTCGTCGTTTTTTCTGGTTCAATTGGAACCCGGGGTCGATGTCGAGCAATTGCGGACTGCCGTTCAAGCGCAGCTCCCCGATGCTGTCGTCCGTACGCCTCATGAATTCGCTGCCATCTCGAAAGATTACTGGATGAAGCGCACGGGAATCGGAATCTCGTTCGGCGCGGCAACCGGGTTGGGGCTCCTGGTGGGCCTGATGATGGTCGGCCAGAGTTTGTACGCGCTGGCGCTCGATCACATCGGCAATTATGCGACACTTAAAGCTCTAGGGGCTGAAGACCGGCACGTCTGTGGCGTGATTCTATTACAGTCTCTGGCGATGGCGGTGGCTGGCTCGCTGGGAGGAATTCTGATGGTCCTGGCGATCCGCAGATTCTGGTCGTCGCCGTTGGCGCCAATCGAAATGCCCTTGGAACTCGTAGGGGCAGCCGTCGCGTTCGTGTTCGCCATGTGCCTGGCGGCATCGTTTTTGCCGTACCTTCGTATCCGCCGCATCGACCCCGCAGTCGTTCTACACGGATGAAAGAGTCGACTATGAGTGAAATTGTCGTTCGAGCCGTGGGACTGTGTAAGACCTATCAGACTGGGGGCGCCGCGGCTTCAGTGCTGCGAAGCGTCGATTTGACCGTTGCCCAAGGAGAATGCCTGTTTCTGGTCGGGCCTTCCGGAAGCGGCAAGACAACCTTGCTGTCGATTCTCGGGTGCATGCTCTCGGCTGACGAAGGGGTGCTCGAGATTCTTGGCGAAGACGCCACTCGCTTTTCATCCCGCGAACAGGCTCGTTTTCGCCGCGAGAAGGTGGGGTTTGTCTTCCAACGATTCCATCTGTTCGATGCACTGACGGCCGTCGAAAATGTGCGCGTGGCGTTTGACCTTCTGGGCGTTCCTCGCGCACCAGCCCGCGCAGAGTCGCTACGACTTCTGGAACTGGTTGGTTTAGCCGAAAAGGCCTCGTGCCGTGTCACGCAACTGAGTATGGGTCAACGGCAGCGCGTGGCCCTGGCCCGGGCGCTCGCTGGCAACCCCGGCATCATTCTGGCCGACGAGCCAACCGCCTCGCTCGACGCCGAATCAGGATTCAATGCGATGCGCATCCTCAAGGAGCTGTGCCAGTCGTTACAGAAAACGGTGATCGTCGTCACACACGATTCGCGGATTCTGCCGATGGCCGACCGAATTTTGAAACTTGTCGACGGACGAATTGTCGCCGAAACGGCGGCAGAGTTTTGCTCCGTTGCAGACTCAGGCGTTTTACCCCTGCTGGCAAACTGCGGCGCCGCCTGAAATTATTGCTGGAGGAAAATGTCATCATGCGCTGGCTGGGACTTTCGCTCGTCGTCCTGCTGATTGCCGCGGGAATTCTTCAAACGCGGCCCGACATTTTTGAATTGCCGGCGGTCGCCGCGAAGCCGTTGAACGCGGCCCGTTCTGCAAGCGATGCCCAATCGCGGCGAATTTTCGCAGCAGGCACGGTCGAGGGAGCACAGCGGGAAGTTCCTTTGCGATTCGAAATCTCGGGGCGACTTGTTGCCCTTGAGGTGGCTGAAGGCGATCAAGTCGAACAGGGACAGGTGCTGGCCGAGCTCGATCCTCAAGTCTGGGAGCATCGGCTCGCCGAGGCTCAGGCCCGGCTGCGGCTGGCCCGCGCCGAACGCGATCGACTGGCCAATGGCGCCAGTCCCGAAAGTCGTGAAGTGCTCCGCAGCGATGTTCGTGCCGTCGAGGTTCTGGTGCGCGAGGCCGAGGCATTGTTCGGGCGCGGCAAACGTCTCGCCACGCAAAACGCCATTTCGACACAGGAACTCGACGAGCAACGCTATCGTTATGAAAAGGTGGTGGCTCAATTGCATGCCGCTCGTGCCCGGCTGCAAGAAACGGAAGCTCCCGTGCGCAAAGATGATCTAAGCGTTGCCGAATCGAAAGTATCGCTTGCCGAAGCAGTTGTTCGCCAGGAACAGACGATGCTCGAAAAGACGCATTTGCGTGCCCCGACACGCGGAATCGTCTTGCACATTCCGGCCGAGGCAGGCGAACTCGTCGGGCCCAATGACGAGCGGGAATTGGTGATTATCGTCAATTGCGATCGCACGCGAGTCCGGGCATATATTGAAGAGCTCGACGCGCTTCGCGTACATCCGGGGCAAACGGCCGAAGTCACGGCTGATGGCCGGCCAGGAAAAAAGTATCAAGGGAGGGTGAAAAGCTGTGCGCTCTTTGTGCGCCCCAAGTCACACAAACATCTCCAACCAGGGGAACTGACGGATGTGCGTGTTCGCGAAGTCATGCTTGAGTTGACAGATGCGGCAGAATTGGTAATTGGGCTGCCGGTTGACGTCTTCATTGCCCCCCCGCGGTCGTCCGATGCGACCACTGCCTCTAACGACTTTGAGAATCAGGACGGTCGAACGACATCCG
>JAYTRB010000782.1:0-2277 GCA_043746425.1 Planctomycetia bacterium | reverse complement strand
GAGTCTTTGTTAATACGCGGCGAGCGGCCGAATTCGCCCCAGACGACAACCGTCACGTCGTCGAGCATCCCGCGCTCGTCGAGGTCTTCGATCAGTGCGCTCAGGCACTGGTCAAGCTTACCGCCATGGTCGCGGACGAGGGCGAAGTTCTGCCCGTGGCTGTCCCAGCGGCCAAAGCTTAAGGTGACGGCGCGCACGCCTGATTCCACCAGCCGTCGGGCCAGCAACAGCTGATCGTTACAAGTCGGCGCGCCGTCATATTGGTAATTGTAGGGTTTGCCGTCGCCATAGCGGGCGACTATTCGGGGGTCTTCTTTCGAGAGATCGAGCGCCTCCAGCAATTTGCTCGACGTGAGCACATCGAGTGCTCGCTGCTCGAAGACGTCCATCCCCTGCATCATGCCGCTGGAATCGACTTCGCGCCGGAACCGGTCGACTTGCGTCAACAGTTCGCGGCGATCGCGCAGGCGGTCGACAGAAACCTCATGCAGCGTCATGTCGGCCAGCCCCGGGCCATCTGGCTTGAATGGCGCGCACCCGGCGCCGAGAAACCCCGGCTTGCCCGAATCTGACCAGCGAATCTCTTTCGTCTTCTCGGCCAGACCCACAAACGGAGGAATGGCCGCGTCAGTCGGCCCCTGTAGTTTTGTTACGACGGCGCCAAGGCTGGGATGCCCGCCGATCGATTGCAAATCGTTGGGCAACCATCCCGTCATGCACTGAAAAGCATCATGGCGGTCGGTGGCGCCGACTATTGAACGAATGATGGCTGTCTTGTCTGCCAGTCGCGCGAGTTTCTCGAACACCTCGCCGAATTGAACTCCTGGAACGTTGGTATCAATGGGACTGAATTCGCCCCGAATTTCTTTGGGCGCGGCAGTCTTGATGTCCCACAGATCCTGGTGCGGGGGGCCACCCCCCAGAAAAATGTTGATGACCGATTTGTGCCGTTTTTTGTTCTTCTGGTCGCCCAACGGCAGAATACCCGGCAGATGGCTTTCAAGCTGCTCTTGAGCGGCCTCGACCCGCAATAGATTTGCGAGCGAGAGAGCGCCTGCGCCGATGCCCAAGGCACCGATGCGCAAGAAATTGCGGCGGGAATGTCCGTCGCAGTCACGCGGCTGCCGTTGTCCAAGAATCGTCAGCACGGCATGCCCTCGGAAATGGCGTTCCGCAAATTTGGGAATTCGTGTGTGTTGTCATCGATCATGAAGCCACCCCCCTGCCCTCAATCGTCAACCATTATTTATAACTTAATACAAACGCGAACCGCAAGGCTCGATCCGGCGACAAATATGAGGACTTAACAGCAGAGTCAGCAACTCAAGACGGCGTTGGCCGATTCAATGGGTCGGCGATCAGAATCGCCTAAAGATTACAAATCCGCAAGGCCATACGAGACACCGCGATAGAGTGCCTCCTTCGAAGCGAATTTCAGTTTCGCATTACCCTTCACGTTCGATAATTCGTTTGGCCGCCCCAGCCGAGTTTACGGTGCAAGGTCGCATAATAACTGCTTCCCGGAAGATTGGCCGTTTGAAATTTCACCCCAGCCTTCCGCACGTTGACCCGGTCGGTGGCCCCCAGTCGAAGTTTGATCTGCCCATCGATCACGAGCATGGTTCCCGCCGGTGCATCGGGGACCGTCAGCGTGAAGGTGCATTCTGAACTGTCGACCAGAGGCCGGTTCGTCAACGTATGGGCGCAGATGGGCGTAATCACAAAGGCCGGCAGATCTTGGCGCAGGATCGGGCCGCCAGCAGAAAGATTATGCGCCGTCGAACCGACCGGCGTGCTGACGATCAGTCCGTCGCCGCTGTAAGTCGTCACCGGCTCTCCGTTGATCGCCAGATTGACGTCGATCATTCGCAGTGCAGCCCCCGACGAAACGACCACTTCGTTCAATCCCAGATAAGTGTCTGATGTTCCGTCCCCCCGCACCAGGAGGCACTCGAACATCAGGTGCTCAACCACATGATACCGGCGTTCCTGAATATTCGAGAAATGTTCGCGGAACTCGCTGGGAGAAACGTCGGCCAGAAACCCCAGTCGGCCCAGATTTACCCCCAGAATCGGCAACTGGTTGGCGGCCATTTGTCGGCAAGCCCGCAGGATCGCGCCGTCGCCTCCCAGCACGACGACCAGATCAGCCCGCAAGGGTGCGAAATCGAGCCCGTTTCCGAAATCATAGGCGACGATTTCCACCTGCGACTGCGCCCGCAAAAACTGGTCGAAATCGTCCCAGGCGTTCTTCACTCGTCCGATTTTTAAATCGGC
>JAYTRB010000781.1:0-1707 GCA_043746425.1 Planctomycetia bacterium | reverse complement strand
GCGGGCACCTCACAGCAAATCAGTTTTCCGCAATTGTCGATTGTTGATCGGAGCCAGTCCCCGTTTATCAAAAGGCGGCTTGGCTCGGCGGCGCGGCTTGGCTTCATGATGGTTCTTTGACAATTCGGTAGTCGAAATGTTTGGCCGCCGCTCCGGTACCGACAGACGCCGGAGCGGCTCGCGATCGCAAAAATTGGCTTGCCAGAGGCCCCTTTCATGCCTTGGTCCGCATGACCTGAACGAGTATGGCTCAAAACGGCTGCCGGCCAGCGGTGTGCTGCAAAAAACGGGCAGGTTGTGCCACCGATAATTGGGGCCGATTTCTTCAGCGATCGTGACCCGACAGCGAAGATGACGCGATCGATGACTTCTTCACCCGCCCGAGATACGAGCCCCGCGCGCGTTGCACCGGCCGTAAAACAAAAGTGCGCGTCGGCGCGGCATGCGACGCTTGCCGTACTCGCCAATTTGCGAGATCTGAATTCCAACAGGTGCCGCGCGACACGGTTCGCTGGCAGCGTGTTGAAAGCGGTGGACAGGAACCTCGCGGCGATTCGTTTTCTCGGGCTTTCTCGCAGTCGACCCGAGCCAGTCCCCGATGTTCAACCGCCCCCAGCGGCCGTTTCGCAGCGGCCCGTCGGTTCGCGGAGCATGAGCTGACGCTCGATCGAGAAACGCACTTCTCAAATGTGTTTAACCGGGTGGGCTGCCGGCCGCTTTCTGCAGGGCTGTTTCGATTCGGGCCAGCGAACGTTGTTTTCCCAGCAGGGCCAGGCAGTCATACACTCCCGGGCCGACCGGCTGCCCGGTGGTGCTGAGGCGCAGGGCGTGAATTAATGTGCCCGTCGATTCGCCCGTTTCCTGGCAATAGGCCTGCAATGCCCCCTCGATCGTCGCCAGATCGAACGGTTCGAGCGCCGCGAGCCGACTGGCAAAGGCCGCCAGGTGCGCAGGAACGCCGGCTTTGTGGACGCGCTTGTCGAAGTTCTTTTCGTCGTATGTGAAGTCGTCCCGAAAAAAATACCCGGCCGACAAGATGTCGCTGAAGACTTTCAGCCGGTCGCCCAGCGCTACGATCACCGCTTCGACGAAGGTCGAGACCTCGGCCGAGACCGGCTCGGTAATGAGCCGCGCCTGAACAAGATACGGCAGGCAGCGAGCCAGTTTCTGTTCGAGCGGCAACTCTTTGATCCAGTGCCCCTGAAAGCTGTAGAGTTTGTCGGGGTCGAAACCGGCGGGCGCCTTGACGACGCGGTCGAGAGTGAAGTGCTCGATCATCGTGGGCAGCGACAGAATCTCGGTCGTGTCGTCGAGCGACCAGCCGATGCGGCCCAGGGCATTGAGAACGGCTTCGGGGAGGTAGCCGATTCGTTCGTAGTATTCGACCATCACCGGGTCAAGCGCCGCCGACCCGACGAGACCCAGTTGCGGAAAAACTTCGTCGGCCTTCTCGAACATCTTTTGAAACTGGGGATTTTTGCGATATTGATCGATCTTCCGCTTGCTGAGTTTTTCTTTCGAGCCCGGCGCGGCGACGTAGGGCACGTGGGCAAATTCAGGCAGCTTGTTGCCCAGCGCCTGATGCAGCAGAATCTGAATGGGCGTGTTCGACAGGTGTTCTTCGGCCCGAATGACATGCGTAATCTGCATCTGCGCATCGTCGACGACGGTCGCGAAGTTATACAGGGGCGACCCGTCTGCGCGGGC
>JAYTRB010000780.1:0-3580 GCA_043746425.1 Planctomycetia bacterium | reverse complement strand
GCCGCTTCGGGGCTGGGATGCAAAACGACCTGCACCTGTTGAAAATTGGTCAAGCGCAACGTATCGATGAGTTTCTGCGCATGGGGGTCGAAATCGTCCTTTTCGCATTTGACGGCCACGGCCATAACGTTTTCCTGCGAGGGGCTCATGCCGGCTGACCGCAGAACTTCCTGGCTTCCCAGCCGGTTTCCCAGCGCCAGAATTCGAAAGGGGCCGATCGTCTCGGTCGATCCCCCTGGTCGGACCCCTGCTGCCGGGCTGTTTCCCGCGGGGGTTGGAAAATCACCCGACACGCGGGGGACAATGAACGAGACATTATCGCCCGAGTTGACGAGAGCGGGTACGAACGTGCGCGTATCGACTGGAATCCACAAAACCCGCTCGTCGGGTCGCAACATCTTCTTGATGTCCATATCGGGAGGGGTTCGTACGTCCTGCCGCAGCAGAATCTCGCCGGGGCTGTAACTCTTGGTTGCCGGGGCGCCCACGACAGTGGCCAGATCCTTCCACTGATAGGCCGCCTTGTCGAGATTACCCACCGCAATTCCCGGAATCGAAATTTTCTTGAAGTGATCGGCGTTGAATTTGTCGCCCGGATTAATCTTCACCGTGTCGCTGATGCCGATGAACTCAATGATATCGAGGTCGCGCCCCTTGGCTGCCAGATACATCCAGTTGCAGAAGGCGCCTACGATTCCCAGACCAACGGCGATGAGCAAGCCCGGCACACCCTTCATTCGTTTCCTCGTTTCTAACGACTCGAATCCTGAGGGAAAATCTGCAACAGGCCGGTCAATTCGCGACGGCCCCCGACCGCAAATTGAATTTCAACCCGGCCAGCTTCGGGAGCGTCAGGCTTATGAAAGCGGGCCGACCACGCCTCTGCACCATCGAGCCAGCCTGTGCCCGACGACCAGCCCGCCGTGGCAAACCAGTCGTCATAAAACTTCACCCACGCTTGTGGAGTACCGTCTCCCGAAAACCCGATGAAAGCTCCGCCCCGCTCATCGCGAAGAGACAAGTTGCGCCGCGCGTGGGGCGGCAAAGGCACGTCATGCAACCCCGACGAAGCCGGCTGGGCGGCACGCGCCCCATGAAAGACATACAGATTCCAAGCCTTGTTTCCCGCCGACATCGCCAACCCCCAGCATACCAGACGGGGGGCCTCGCTGGCAGCGAACCGCCGCACCGCCGCCACCAGCGGAAAGCGCTCGTCGATCGTGTACACCTGCCAAACTTCGGCCTCCTGGTCGGCCGGCGTCAGTCCGCTGGTTTTTGCCAGCAGCTGTTCTTCGGTGGCATCGGGCGCGCGCCAGGGCCCGAGGCAGGCTTTGGCCGCCGCCGCGCAGTGCCGCACCAGGGCCGCAATCGCTGCCTCACGCTCGCCCAAAACGACCTGCCGGGTCATGGCCAAAGGCAAGTCGCCGAATTCAAGCGCGACCGGCTGAAGATCGTCTTCCCAGCCGGGCTGTCGTCCACCCGCCGGGCTCGCGACACCAGCCGCAGGGGGCGCAGCATGCCACCATTCATGAACCTGCCGTCCGAGAGTCAGTGACGCCACCAAAACAATGCCGATGGCGATCAGATCGGTGGTGCGGCTCGTCATTCGCCGGGCCAGGTCTCTGAAGCCGGCTGGCCTGTTCGTACCCGCCGGGTTGATCGGAGCAATGCTCGCGCCGCCCTTCATTGCAGGTTCATTGTGGGTTTTTAAAGGCACGATTCCGGCGTCCCTGAAAAATTGCTATCCATTCAATCCCACTGGCTCCTTTGACGAATTCCACTCCCCACTCGTCTGAGACAGCGGCTTGAAAGCCAGGAAAAGGGAAAGTGTCACGGCACCTGTTGCAGCTGCTGAATCGAGTTCTGGAGCTGCTGGATCATCGCCTGATTCGGCGGTTGTTGCGATTTGTAGTATTGAATCTGACGCGTATACAACCCGATAAACGCTTGCGCCAGATTTCGCGGCACGCCCCCGATCCGATCGATTAAACCGCCGGGGCCCGATATCAGAGTGCCGGCCACGTCTTGCGGCGAGGCATCGCAGCCTGCGACAGTCGGGTAAACGTCGGGTGACGAAAGCCCCCACGGCGGAAACTCATTGTCGCGATCGAGAGTCTGCAGGGCGCGAATGCCCGGGTTCTGCTGAAGCTTCTGGTCGGCCAACTGATACTCCAGATAGAGGTTCATCAAATTGCTGTCGCCCAATTCATTGGCTTTGAATCGATACCAGCCATTGATCCGCCAGTTGTCGTTGTAACCGAAGCCCATTTCGGAATACCGCCATTGATGGTCGAGCACCGCATGCATCGGATTGATGTTCGCCTTCCGCAGATTGGAAATGAGCGGCATCGCCTTCGTCAGGTTGGCCGTTCCCACGACCGCCTGATTGACCATTTCCAGATACTGCCGGTCATTCATCTGAATCTGCTTACCCTTGGCTTGATTGCCCAGATTCTGGTCGGTAATAACGGGCCCGCGGAAGGCGGGTTCCATGATATGCGGATCACCCTGATTCCAGGTCTGTCCCACCAGGTCATTGGGAAGGTTATTGAGAGCGATGGGGGGCATGGCTCCCATGGTGGCCGGAGGCCACCAGTTCGACGGATTGGGGTACGCCGCCCCGGCCCGGCCTCTCAGAGTGCGCCACGCGGCATTGCGCGCGACAATCTGCCCCCGAATGTGCCACGGCGCTGTCGTGCCGAAATTGATGATGAGAGCCATCATCACCAAAAAGAAAAACAGACACAGCACGAGTTCGAGCGGCGCGAGCCCGCGGCGTGTGCGAGCTTTCCAGGAATTGCACACTGAGACCTGAAGACTCGCCGCTGAAAACCGCCGGCGGCCGGCGAGGCGTGGCTGTGCGGGAGCCAAGCCGCCGCTTGGCCCAAAGCTGCTGGCAGAGCGCACATGAATTGTTGATCGCCGCATCCCGCACTCCTCAATGGGTGTTGATCTGCCGCAGCGAAAAGGGCGACAGTCCGCCCAGACTCGGCGTGCGGACATTGGGGGCAAACTGCTGCGCTTGCGGGCTCTGCAAAATCGATACGACGCTGTCGCTGGTCGCGGGAGCGAGTTGAGCCGTCCAGTTCTGATTCGTGATGTCCCACCAGGGCGGGTTGTTGTCCATGTTGTTCGCCATGATGGGTTGGCCCCCCTGAGTTATCCCGACCTGCGTCTGCCACGGGCAGCAGGTGTACCGGGCCTTTGGAATGAACACTGAGACCTGGGCAAAAGCCAGAGCGTCTGTGGTCAACGGATAACGGAAGAACACCGGCGAAGTCTGCGACATGCGCGGCCAGTACGCCACCCCCACAAACGTGTGACACTGATCGAGCACCGATTGATCTACGTTCTGAGCCATCAGGCTGACGTATTCTCCGGTGAGGCAGGCACAATCGTAGACTTGCGGCGCGCGCTGGCATTGCTGCGCCTGCCCGACGAAGGCATTGTTGGGGACGCGGTAAATATACGGCAAATTCGTGGCATAATAGTCGACATCGAGCAGTTGATTGAGTTGCCCGCAGGTATAGATCTTCCAGACCCAGTACAGGGCCGATGCCTTGCTCGCCCCGGCCCCACC
>JAYTRB010000779.1:0-2666 GCA_043746425.1 Planctomycetia bacterium | reverse complement strand
AGATCAACCGCGACAGCGCCAGCCACCGCCGCATTCCGACCTACGCACGACGGCTCGACAAGTGCCGAGCCGAGACACGCCGCCAGACCAGCCCGAAAGTGACCCGCGAATGGCCGCGCCGCAAGCCACACAAAGCTCCGGCGCCACCGAAGTTCCTGACGATGCGAGATGACCAAAAAGCCTTGCTACAACAATACATAGGTGCCGCATGACGAAGCTTCCGTCATCGACGTTGGGAGCCACCCGATTTAAGACGTGAGGGTGACGTGAGGGTTCATGTGGAGAGGGCTGCGATAATTAAAGAATTCGGTCGAACGACTCGCCACGGCACGTTTCAGGCAGGTGGCGGGGGTCGGGGTCGCCGACGTGTACGAATGTCGGGCACTCGTCATAACAGACGAATTCGTTGGACGATACATACTGCGGCCGTTCGATAAATCGGGCAACATCGAGCCCCAACTTTTCCGGGAAGGACTTCGCCGCAATGTTGTCTGCGTCCGGCCTTCTCCGTTCGGATTACTCACCGATCGACTGCCGCTTTGAGGCGGGGGAGCCTTTCGGAATGCGTCTGTGGTAGGGATTGGCATTTTTTCTTTTCACTCGCGCCAGGTGGAGACAAATGCGGGTACGGAATTAGGCAAGAAAGGGGATCGTTTCGGGGCCTGTTCGCTCCCATGACTGACACTTGGCATCCGTGACTTGACCAACCACCCCCCTGCCGATAAATTAGCTGGTTCTTCACTCGTTTGCCGGGAGCCGGTTCTGCGGAACCGTGTGCTTTGCGGCTTGTTATTCCAGGGCGGCTAAAGCTGCCGGTTCGGGTTTGTTTGAAATGCCTACGATCAATCAGCTTGTGCGCAAGCCGCGCAGAGTTCAAAAATCCAAGACCAAAACCCCGGTTCTCGACGGATGCCCGCAAAAGCGCGGTGTCTGTCTGCAGGTGAAGACGGTCACTCCCAAGAAGCCCAATTCGGCTTTGCGAAAAGTGGCGCGTGTGCGGCTCTCGAACGGGAAGGAAGTTACGGCTTACATTCCTGGCGAAGGGCACAATCTGCAAGAGCACTCGATTGTTCTCGTCCGCGGCGGTCGTGTTCGCGACCTGCCTGGCGTGCGCTATAAGATCATCCGCGGCGTGCTCGACACGCTGGGAGTGGCCGACCGTAAGCAGGCCCGCAGCCGATACGGGGCCAAGCAGGCGAAGAAGTAATCGGCGGTTTTGGATCGGGGCCACCGCGATTTTCCGGGAAACGAAAAATCGCGAACGAAGTCCAGAATCGACCTGACTGACAAAATCCAGAATCTCAATTCCGAAATCAGCGACCCGCTTCGCGTTCTTCCAGAGGAATCAAGTTATGGCTCAGCGTATGACCGCCAGTGTCAGTCAGATGAAACCCGATCCGCGGTTTCATTCGCTGCTGGCGTCAAAGTTCGTCAACTGTCTGATGCACGACGGCAAGAAGACCACGGCACTCGGAGTCTTTTACCGAGCGATGGACCAGATCGCCGCGAAAATTACCGATCACCCGTCGATCGAAGTCTTTCACACGGCAGTTGATAACGTCAAACCTTCGATTGAAGTTCGTTCACGGCGTGTCGGTGGGGCCAACTATCAGGTTCCGACGCAGGTCAGTTCGCGGCGGCAGCAGGCGCTGGCGATTCGCTGGCTGCTTGAGGCGTGCCGCGAGAAAAAGGGGCGGCCCATGCACATGCTTCTGGCTGAAGAGTTGATGGCGGCTTATCGGCGGGAAGGTGCGGCCATGACCAAGCGCGACAACGTGCATCGTATGGCTGATGCCAACAAGGCGTTCGCGCACTTTGCCTGGTAGTTCGACGCCGACTGCGTCCTGGTTCGGTTTTTCAGTGAAATAATATGGTGCGCGAACGGAACGTCGTCAACGATTTGGGCCGCCTCGGAAGGGTGAAATGATTTGGTCGGCGGCGTGAGCCGCAGGTTCCCGTTACCGGTTGGTACCCAGCCCCGGAGGGGCGACATGGCCATTCGCCTGTGTCGCCCCCCCGGGGCTTTCCTGGTAAACCGGGCGCCGCATTCCGGTGTGGAGCGCCGTCCGACTGATTGCTGTCGCCGCTGCGCGGCTCCCGCAGTGTCCGACAGAGGTTTATCGCATAGAGCAAGTCAGGCCCACGTTCATGTCCAACCCCGTCGATCACATCCGCAACTTCGGCATCATCGCCCACATCGATGCGGGCAAAACAACCACCACCGAGCGCATTCTCTTTTACGCCGGCGCCTCGCATCGGATGGGAAGTGTCGACGATGGAACGACGATTACCGATTTTGATCCTGAGGAACAGCAGCGGGGAATCACGATCTATTCGGCGGCCATCAGTTGCCGTTGGCGCGACTGGCAGATCAACATCATCGATACGCCGGGCCATGTCGACTTTACTGCCGAGGTCGAACGCAGCCTGCGCGTGCTCGATGGCGGGGTCGTCGTTTTCAGTGCCCGTGAAGGAGTCGAGGCCCAGAGCGAAACAGTCTGGCGGCAGGCTAACAAATACGGTGTGCCGCGTGTGTGTTTCATCAACAAGATGGACCGCATCGGGGCTGATTTCGAGCGCACAGTCACGCAGATCAAAGAGCGGCTGAAGGCTAATCCCGTGGCAATTTTTCTGCCCATCGGGGCTGGTCCGGCACCCGGCGACAC
>JAYTRB010000778.1:0-3442 GCA_043746425.1 Planctomycetia bacterium | reverse complement strand
GGCAAGGGGTTCCGCAGCGTCAACGTCTATCTGCGGCAGGCCCTCAATCTTTATGCCTGCGTCCGTCCGTGCAAGAGCTATCCCGGGGTTCGCGGCCATTATAAGAACGTCAACCTCGTTGTCGTGCGCGAGAATACCGAAGACCTGTACGCCGGCATCGAGTTTGAAGCCGGGCAGGCCAAAACGGCCGAGCTCATCAGCTTTATCAACGGCATCGCCGCGGGAAAGAAGATCTCGACAGGCGCCCAGACCACGGGAATCAGCATCAAGCCGATGTCTGTCGAGGGAACGCGAAACATCACGAACTACGCCTTTGACTATGCGATTAAGAACAATCGCAAGAGCGTCTGCTCGGTCTGCAAAGCCAACATCATGAAGTTCACCGATGGCCTGTGGTACAAAGAATCAAGGGCCGTGGCGCTAGCCTATGGAGCCCGGTTTGAAGAAAAAGCTCTCGCCGAAGGTGTCGCCCCCGATGCCGAGCTGGCCGGCAAAGTGCAGAACACCTGCGGGGCGCTGGAATACACCGAGCGGCTGATCGACAACATGTGCATGCAGCTCGTTCAGAAGCCCGAGTTGTACGACGTCATCGTGCTCCCTAACCTGTACGGCGATATTCTCAGCGATCTGTGCGCCGGGCTCGTCGGTGGACTGGGCGTCGCGCCGGGAGCCAACATCGGCAGTGAAGGGGCGATCTTCGAGGCCACGCATGGCAGCGCTCCCAAGTACAAAGGGCAAAACAAGGTCAACCCCACGGCTCTCATTCTTTCGGGCAAACTGATGCTCGCGCACCTGGGTGAAAAGCAGGCTGCCGAGAAGCTCGAACGGGCCGTCGCGGCGGTCATCGCCGAGGGGAAGGACGTAACCTACGATATGAAGGCCGACCGTAACGACCCGACCGCCGTGGGCACGCTGCAAATGGCCGAAGCGATTTGCAAGAAGATGCAGCGCGAGTAATCTTCAGATCGCCTTCGTTTCCACCCGGGTAAAGGCTTCGACTGCTTGCCAGGGGGTAGGCTGCGCCCCTCGCAAATTTACAGCCGTTGAAGTTCGAACCCACAAAGTTGCGCCCCGGTTTCAGCACATGACGCAGGCTACTTCGAAGGCGCGCTGGCCATGGCGGGCACGGGCGTCGCCACAGTGGCCGGCTGCAACCGGGGCTCAGACGCCGGCATTTCAGAACCGAGGGTCGCGGGGGTCAGCTTCAGAAAAATGAGCGTCGCCGCCCGCGCGAACGATGAAACCGCGAACAGCACCAGATAGGCTTCCTGCGATGACCCCAGCAGTTTGAGCACCGCACCCCCAATGAGGGCGCCGATCACGAGTGCCACCGCGTTGGCCAGGTTGAAAATCGTCAGAATGCTGGTCCGTTCTTCGCGGCGGGCCGCCTCGAAGAACATCAAAAACATCGCCAGCTCATACGCCGCCCAGACGGCCCCGGCGACGAATTGCAGGGCCACCAGCTGCCAGTAGCCGCGGGCATAAAGCCAGAGCCCGGAAACCGGCATGATGCCGATCCCGCCGATCCACAATAGTTTACGAACCCCGAACTGCGTCACGAACCGTCCGCAGGCCGGGAGCATCACGATTTTCGCGACGAACGATGTGGCCAGCAACCCCACATAATCGAGGTACGAGATCTTGAGCTGTCCCAGCATGAAGGGTGAAAAGTAGGGGCCCGAGATCTGCACGGCAACCTGCACGGCCAAAAAGTAGAGCAGCAGTCGTTCGCTTGAACCGGCTTTGATCCGCCCGACGAGTTCGGTGAATGAGACGTTCCGCTGCCGGCCTTGTACCGCGGTCGATTCTGTCTGCCGTTTCAGGAATCGTGCCGACAGCAACCGGCACACCCCGGCAATGGCGAAAATCACGGCGAACGCCGCCAGAACCTGCCCGGTCGATTTTCCGTATTGCAGCGCGGCCCCGCCCGCGAGAAACCCCAACAGGGTTCCTGCCTGCGCAAACCTGGTGCGCATTGCAAAGAAGGGCGCTCGCACCCGAAAGGGGACAAGGGTTTCCATCCACGTATTCCAGGCCGGCCCGCACCCCAGGCCCGCCGCCCAATACAATGACACGGCTGCGAACACGCCGACGGCCGGCATCTTTCCCCACAGCGCGGCCACAACCAGCGGAAGGAAGCTGGCGCCCTGCGTGGCGACACAGACAATCACCCAGCGGCGATTCGACCCCAGGCGGGCCACTGCTGTGGGCGATATCATTTGCAGTATGGCCCCGACGAGAAGCGGAACCGACGCGACGAGCCCAGCGGCAATTTCGCCCATTCCCAATGCGAGAACGAACGCCGGGAAATAGGTTTCGCCAATACCCACCATCACGCTGAAAGCCGTCCCATCTGAGACGCTGTTGCGCAGGTTCTTGCGAAGCGCTCGGCGCCGGGATCGACTGTTCATCGAAGGGGGAGAGTCGGAATGAGCAAATTGCCGAGGCAGAGACCGACTCTCGGTCTCTACGAAAGCCTCCCGATTCCCCGGTGCGGGGTGGTGAGGCGTTGTGGTGTTCATGGAAAACGCACGAAACAGGAGAAGTCAATCACGGAAGTGAATGAGGGGCGGGTGAGGGGCGGGATACTAACAAACCAGTCGGAGTGTGAAAAGACCGTCGCGCGTTATTCGCCAAAGCGTTTTTCAGGAAGAGGTTACGACGCGACTGCAACGCGCCTTTTGCAGACGATGAACCCCGCTTCACGTTTCTTGAGGCGCTGTTTGAGCGACAGGTTCGCCTGTCGTTGTGACGTTTGTCGCGAATGTCGTCCACCGATCAAAAACCGGCATGATTCGGCTCTCCTCCGGCGCGCGTGACGAGTGCGTCGTACACGACGGCGTCGATATTCGGCGAAATAATATGGACAGAACCGTCACCGAGCAGATGCGTAATTCCCCCCAGGTGCATGCTCGAAGGGCCCCATTGCGAGTCAATTCCCTGCCCGTTCGCGATGTAGTAAGGTTGATAATTCAGAGAGTTTTCAGGCCCGGCGTAGCTGGGAGGGTTTGTCTCAAGATAGCGCCTTGAGGCGACGGCGGCCGTCCCGCCGTCGATCCAAACAGCAGCGCTCGATTCGCGCGTTTCGACCACGAAGAGGGTGTTCGATGTCCCATCGACGATATCGGCGACACGGGTGGCAGATTGGGCGTAAAAGACACCGTCTGGTTGCAGGTAGAGATTCCCCACCGAGGTCGCCCCCATCGCCGCGTAATTTCGCAGAGCGTAAGTCACTGAAAACCGCCCGTACAGAGGCGACTGGCTGAATCGCGGCCCGGTGTACGACGGACAGCGGTAAACAGGTAAAATCATCGACGCTTGAAGGGCGTTCGCCTGGTCGAGAGCCGAAAGGTTGAAATTCAATTGCCCGTACAACGGTCCCTGATCGAGAAACGGGAGGAGCATGCTGGCCCAGCTGTGCAAATGATAATTTGTCGGGTTG
>JAYTRB010000777.1:0-6127 GCA_043746425.1 Planctomycetia bacterium | reverse complement strand
GGCGCCTCTCCGCGGAGACGTTGCGCTTCAGTGCGCGACGAAACCCACTTGCCGGCATCGGTGCGGTACAGAGTATCTTCAGGGAGTTCAGAGATTTTCTGGAGCAGTTCGAAGGCCGGTTTCCACTCCCCGGCTTTGATGTGGGCCTGGGCTTTTCGCATCCAATCATCAGACCGCTTGTCATAGGGCGCGCGCTGGTCGAAAGCATGCCGATTGGGCTTTTTTGCCGTGCCGCCATTCGCGGGCCCGGGCACGGCGGCTTCCGCCGCGGCTTTTTTGCCGGGTTGCAATGAGCGTTTGATGAAGTTGGTCAGCGGGTTGTCGTCGAGCTTTTTGCCCTCCGGTTTGGCTTCGTCGCTTTTCGCAGCTTTCTGCTCCTGGGTGTTTGCGCCCTCTGTTGCGATTTCCTTTTTTGCTTCTGCCGGTTTGGCGGTGGGCGGTTCGCCTTTTTTGCCGTCTTCCTGAGCGGGCTCTTTTTTTGATTCGTCAGCGTACGTAAAACGAACTGTTAGAAATGTGTCGGTAAGAACCCACAGCGCAGCGATCATCAGAGAAACTCTGGCGAGTGCGACAATTGATCGCCGATTCCGGCTGGCTGTATTCATCGGTGGGTCAACTCCCGTCAAATTGACGACTGAAATGCGATTCAGATGTCCTCTGTATTCTCCGATGCCACAAGTCGAAACGCAAGGCGGGGTTCAGCAGAGCAGTTGTCCAATTCGCTATCAAAAGTCTCAAAACGCTTCAAGTGCGGCCGTTGCAGCAACCGCAGATTCCAAGTGCGGCAGTCTCCCTCCGTAACGCGACTGTGAAACTGGCCAGCGGCTGCGAACGAACCGACAGCCTCTTCGCGAGAGATGACACATCGTGGCTTGGGCTTGCTCGACCACCCCAAACCGCCAATAATACAATTATAACTGGCGATCCGGGATCGGATTGAAGATACGGAGGGGCTTTTCCGAGAGAATGGCTCATGTACAATGCTTCCGAAGCTCTCGCGCGGGCCTTAATCCCCGTGGGGTCGACGGTTACGGCAATTGCAGTGCTGGCAGTTGCAATTTACGTCGTTCGGTCGTGGTTGCGCGAGAATGACGGCCCTGCGGCGTCTGACCACGAATTGCTTGCAGAATATCGGGAAATGAACCGGAGGGGTGAGCTAAGCGACGAAGAATTCCGAATTATCAAATGCCGAATGGTCCCTCGGATCAAAGGCGTCGCAGATCCGGTGCAGGAAATTGAGAAAAAAGAATAGGCTGGATTTGTTGCTTGGGCAGACTTTGCGTGATGTCATCGCTGCGTTGAAAAAGCCGCGAAGTATTTTGCGGACAATCATTGAGTATACCCGCCGTGCAGACACAAGTCTCTTAGGGAACGCTGATGCCAACTGGTAAAGACTTCACCTCCGCGAATCGTGGATCGACCGGAAAAAAGAACGCCAACTGTTCGTTCTGCCGCAAGAGTTATCGCGAGGTTGGTCCGCTTGTCGAAGGGCCCGGAGATGTTTACATCTGCGGCGAATGTATCGAGCTGTGCCAATCGATTCTAGACCAGGAAAAACGCCGTCGAGGTGGCTCGCGCCCGCTTTTCAATAAGGTTCCCACACCGCGCGAGATCGTCGAAAACCTCGACTCCTACGTTGTGGGTCAGACGGTCACGAAGAAGATTCTGGCGGTGGCCGTGCATAACCATTACAAGCGTCTGATGCTCTCGGCTGACGCCGAGAACGACATTGAAATCGAGAAGTCGAACATTCTGCTGATCGGGCCAACCGGTTGCGGCAAAACGCTGATGGCCCGCACTCTGGCCCGGGCGCTGCAAGTTCCTTTCGCGATCGGCGACGCCACGACGCTTACCGAGGCAGGCTATGTCGGCGAAGACGTTGAAAACCTGCTGTTGAAGCTGCTGCACGCCGCCGATTTCGACATCGAAGCGGCGCAGCGCGGCATCCTGTTCATCGACGAGATCGACAAGATCGGAAAGACCAGTCAGAACGTGTCGATTACGCGCGACGTTTCGGGCGAGGGAGTGCAGCAGGCACTGCTGAAAATGCTCGAGGGAACGGTCGCCAACGTCCCCCCCCAGGGAGGCCGCAAGCACCCCGAACAGCAGTACATTCAGATGGACACGACGAACATTCTGTTTATCTGCGGCGGAACGTTTGTCGGCCTCGAAAATATCATTGCCAAACGGCTCGGCCGGAAAACCATCGGCTTCGGCAGCGAAAGCGGCAACGACTCCGCCGAAGAGCAGCGGGGCGGTCTTCTCGCGCATTCGTGCGTTGATGATGTCATTGAATTCGGAATGATTCCTGAATTGGTCGGCCGGCTGCCTGTCATCAGTGCTCTGACTCCGCTTTCGGAGGACGACCTGATGCACATCATGACTGAACCGCGCAATTCGCTCGTTCGCCAGTACCAGAAGTTTTTCGAGATGGAAAACGCCCACCTCGAATTTACCCCCGAGAGTCTGCGCGAGATTGCCCGCGTCGCGAAAGCCAAAGATACCGGCGCCCGGGGACTGCGGAGCGTGGTCGAAGGCCTGATGTTCGATATCATGTTTGAGCTTCCCGAACAGGAAGCCGGCAAGAAATACATCGTCACTCCGGCCGTCGTCCGCGGTGAAGAGAAACTCTTCCTGCAAGATGGCTCACGCGCCGCGTAACGCTCTCGCTGCCATTCATTTGCGATCGCTACCGATTTCAACAGGAATGGCAGCGTGAATCTCCATTGTGTCGGAGCACTCCTGCGAACACAGCGCGGTCCATTTCGAGGGGAATGAACCCGCAGGTCATCATCGGCGATGACTGAGCCGCTGCCTTTCTTAGCCTGATGCGCGGGCTTTGGTCGCGTCTTCGTCGTCCACTGTCACGTCATCGACCGTTGAGGAACCAGGCTCGACGTCAATCACTGGCCATTCGAGCGTGAACTGTGCCCCTTCTCCCGGGCGGCTTTTAACTTGAATGTCTCCCCCGTGTTCACGAATGATCTTCTGGCTGACGGCCAGGCCGATTCCCGTGCCGCGCGCCCCCTTCGTCGATTCAAAAATGTTGAAGAGCTGCGGCATGAGTTCGGGTGAAATGCCCGGGCCATTGTCGGCCACGGTCACCCACACAAGATTGATGTCCGGATTAAGCCCGGTCTGGACACGGACAGCGGCTCCTTCACGGCCTTCGACGGCGTCGAGGGCGTTGCCGACGACATTCAGTACGGCCCGATGAATTCCCTCAGGGTCGAAACTCATGGGCGGCAGTGTGGCCGCCGGCGTATATTCGAGGGAAATCTGCATTTCGCTCGCGCGCACCGCCAGCAGTTCGCAGGCATCAGCGACGGTGACATTGAGGTCGGCCGGGCGCAGCGCCGGTACGCGCTCTTTGCTGAAAGTCAGCATATCCATCACGAGGTGATAGATCTTCTGCTGGTTCTTTTCGACGATTCCCCATCCCTTGCGAAGCAGGTCTTCGTTGTGCTCTTTCAGCCCCAGGTCAATCAGGTAACTTCCCCCACGAACCCCCTGCAGGATGTTCTTGATGTGATGGCTTAGGATGGCGATGGTCTGGCCGACGGCGGCCAGTCGTTCGGCTTTGACGAGAGCCTGCTGATAGCGATTGTCTTCGACCGCTAGGGCCGCTTGCCGCGCGATTGCCACCATCAGCCGCAAAAGATCTTCATTGAACCGTCCCTGCGGGAAGTTCTCGAGCAGCGCCCGCTCAGGAGGCGTGGTGATGTCGATGTACATGGCCCCCTGCAAGTCGTAACGACCCTGCATGGGAGCGCAAATCGCCTCGCGAATTCCCCCCTGCAATATGCTTTGGCCGGGGGTAAACCGGGTATCGCTGCGGGCGTCGCTGGTACGAACTCCCTGGCGGTTCTGCAGGACGTAATCGACAATGCTGCGCGACACCCCCATGCGATCGGTTGCCTTGAGCCCCGGACGATGCCGAAAGATGTGCGGAACAACATTGCCGGTTTGCGAATCGCGCAGCAGAACGCATCCCCGATCGGCCCCTGTGACTTCGATTGTAAGGTCGAGAATCCGTTCCAGAAGCTGTTCAATCGAATTCGACGGTCGCACGACTTCTTCGGCGATTCGGTACAGAACTTGCAAATTCGCCACTGTCTGCGACCGACCCGAGTCGCCCGTCAGATTCGCCAATCCCCGGCTTTCGTGCGGGCTGGCCTGACCGACGATCTGTGAGCGGCTGTCGGCTTCTTGTTCGCCGAGCAGGGCGACACGGTCGGCAACGCTTGCAGGGTCGATCTGCGCGGGCTGTAAAGCAAACAGCAGCACTGTGCGGCCAATCTGAATCTCTTCTCCCCCGAGCAATTCCCGGGTATTGACTGCCACCCCATTGACGAAGGTGCCATTTGAACTTTGCAGATCGGAAAGCTGGTACTTTCCCCCCACTCGAATGAGCCGTGCATGCGAGCGCGAGACTTCAGTGTCGTGGATGCGGATGGCGTTCTGTACGCCCCGACCAAGCCCGACCTCAGCATCGTCGATGACGAACCGAGCGCCCTGGTCGACCCCCTCGATGACGAGCAATGTGGCCTGACTCACGGCATGCTTTTGGGAAGACGAAAACAGTCATGGGCGTCTCGGGCCCAGTGTCCGGGATGCGCGCCAGCGTCGCTATCATATCAAGCGCACCGCGCGACTCTAGCGAACCGTGCAAAATGATTGCCTTTGCCGGGCCGGCCCACAGGCGGGAGTCGCTTTCATGAACGTTGTCCGGGATTATTGCGACCAGGCAGCACGCGGCGCGAGCGGCCGGCAAAGAATGAAACAACCGGGGCGCAAAAAGCGGCGCCCCGGTTGCGGATGGCGGAACATCCGGGAAGGACGGTTCACTTGATCGTCATCAATTGGTTGTCGCAGCGGTATTCGACAAGGGGAGCGCCAGTGGAGGAGGAACCGGGCTGGCATCGATTCCCAAGGCGCCGTCTTGGGGCTGGTCGAACGGGTCGGCCGCGGGGTCGCGTGGCAGTTGCCGGGGCGTTTCGGGTTTGCTGCTGATCCGCGTCGCACGATTTTCGAGAATCGAGCGGGCCGCTTCACGAAGTTCGCGTTCGCTCAAGCGGCGGACATTGGCGATCTGCGAGAGCGGTTCGAGAATCTTCGCCACGCGACCCAGCGTCCCTTCCATCAGCACAATCTGCAACAGGCCCTCTCGCATGCGGCCCAGCGAACGAATCTGTTCGCCGAACTCTTCCTGAAAGTCAGAGAGAAGTTCGAGGTTTTGCACTGCGTCGGCCACGGTCGGGGACTGCTCAACCAATTTTTCCTTCATTTCCACCAGCTTGTCGAGGCTCGAGAACGCGTCAGGCAGAGCAGCCGCCTGTGTTTTCAGCTCGTCCTGAAGGACGAAGAAACGATTGGCATTGGTGCGGGCGGCTTCGGTGTCCTGGCCCTTGGCGACGATCTGGTCTTTAAGCGACAAGAGTTCGCCGGCTGTCGACTTCGCGGTTGCCACGTCAGCGCCACTTTCAGCCAACTGCGTCTTCAAGCTCAACAGTACCTTCAGGTCGCTCCGGACGCGGTCGAGATCGACCAGCGTCTCTTCAACGCCGGGAGCGGCGACATGTTCATCGACGAGTCGCTTCTGAAGCTGCTCGATCTCTTCAAGCGAACGCGACGCCGAACTCGTCAATTCCTGCTGCTCGATGGCGAAATCCTGCAATTTCGCAAGACCCGTCAGGGCTTCAGAGGCGGCTGCCGTGTGGCGCGCCTCTTCCAGAAGATCCTGTCGCAGAGATCGCACGTCGCGAACCGTAGCGCGGGCATCCCGGAGTTGATTCTTCAGAGCGGTAAGATCTGAGAGGAGGTTGCCGGTTTCCCAAGCCTGATTACGGGCTCCGACAAGTGATTGCATTTCAGTTTCGAGAGCGGCCATCTGATGTTGTATCTGACCAAGTTGAGCAAACATCGGTTGTGCAACGACCAGGTAGACCGCTACAAATCCGATGACGATTCCTACGAGAAAAATTCCCCAAACCATTGAATTCTTTGCGATCAAAGGAGAAGAGTCGTCGCCGATCGCATCGTTAAAGTTATGGCGTGCGGTGTCCAAGGTGATGGCCTCCTGATTCCGAAAAGAGGAAAGACTCCGAATGGAAACGAGTGCGACCAG
>JAYTRB010000776.1:0-3968 GCA_043746425.1 Planctomycetia bacterium | reverse complement strand
AAAAATCACGATTCCACCGGGCTTGGCGGCCCTCACCGGCCATAAGATGGACATGTCTCTCTCGTGGATCGAGGCTTGTCGTATTTTCCTCGACTGGCTCGAAAAGCGGATTCCAGAGTACCACACGCTGCTTACCGAAAACCAGATCTTCATCAAGCGCACCGCCGCTTTGGGAATTCTGTCGCGCGAGATGGCAATTGATTTTGGTTGCACTGGGCCGGTGCTGCGCGGCAGCGGAGTCGATCACGACTTGCGGCGCGACGGCGAGAAGATTTACACCCGCATGTATGACGGCTTTAAATACGACGTGCAGGTGGCGCCGTACGATGTGGCGCCCCCCGAAGTCGTTCTGGGCGACAACTGGTGCCGGTTCTACGTCCGGATGCGAGAAGTCATCGAATCGATTCGCCTGGTGCGCCAGGGGCTTGACCGCTATCCGCAGACCGAGGGAACGTATCGCGTTCCCTTCAAGATGGCGACAAAGCTGCCCAAGGGCGAGGCCTACCTCGAAACTGAGGCCCCGCGGGGCCAAATGGGGTTCTACGTTATCGGCAACGACAACAGCATTCCCTTGCGGGTGCGGGCCAAGAGTTCGTCGTTCTGCAATCTGTCGGTGACAGCCCCCCTGTGCGCCGGCTGTCTCATCGCCGATATCCCCGCCATCGTCGGCTCGCTCGACATTGTGATGGGTGAAATTGACAGATGACGCCAGATTTCCAGACATGCGTCAGATCGTCTGGATTTTCCGGAACGCGGTGCGTTTAACGCACATCGTCAATTCGCGACGGGTGCATCAACTGACCTCCTTCCTGAATTGAAAGGCTGGTCAGTTTCTTTGGCGGTTGCCGTTTGACCCGATGTCATCATCTGCAAACGTATCCTGAACCTGGATGACCTTCTTCGTCAGCAGATCGTCGAACGTGCCGGTTCGAGGCAATGGCAGGCTGGAAGCCTGCCATTGCAACTCCCGCGCGCCCCGCGCTATAATATGCAAGCCGGTTGATGTATCGGTCCCGCCTGAAATTAAGCCAAAGATTGGCTTCCCGCGAAGGTTCTGTCATGAGGCAATTCTGCTTGAAACTGCTCATCGTATGCACTGCGGTCTGGGTTCTCATCGGACCGACCTCGGTGAAGGCGCAGGGTCGCCGCGTCGACTACAACCGCGACATTCGGCCAATCTTGTCGAACCTATGCTACAAATGCCACGGGCCCGACGAAAATGAGCGCAAGGCGGGGCTTCGGCTCGATACGCCAGAGGGGGTTGTCGCGCAGCTTGAATCGACCGCACACGCGATCGTTCCGGGAAAAAGCGGCGAAAGCGAAGTCTATTCGCGCATCACGGCGACTGACCCCGCCGAGCGCATGCCCCCGCCGTCTCTTGAGAAAAACCTCACCCCGCAGCAGATCGAGCTGATCAAGCGCTGGATCGACGAAGGGGCGACCATGCGTGGACACTGGGCCTTTTCAGCCCCTGTTCGGGCAGCACTTCCGGCCGTGAAAAATGAAGCGACCGTCCACAATCCCATCGACCGCTTTGTGCAGGCCCGGCTTGAACACGAGGGGTTGGCGCCGGGGCCTGAGGCCGATCGGGCAACGTTGATTCGCCGGGTCACGTACGATTTGACCGGCCTGCCGCCGACTCCGGATGAAGTCGACGCATTTCTGGCCGACTCAGCGAACGACGCCTACAACCGGCTTGTCGATCGGTTGCTGTCGACCTCGCGATACGGCGAGCAAATGGCGCGATACTGGCTCGACGCGGCGCGATACGGTGATTCGCATGGGCTGCATTTTGATAATGAGCGGTCGATCTGGCTGTACCGCGAATGGGTCATCAAGGCCTTCAACCAGAACCTGCCCTTTGACACATTCACGATCGAACAACTGGCTGGCGATTTACTCTCCAGTCCGACGACCGAGCAGAAGATCGCCACCGGTTTCAACCGCTGCAATGTGACGACAAGCGAGGGTGGGTCAATCGACGATGAAGTGTTCGTCCGCTATACGGTCGACCGAGTAGAAACGACGGCCACCGTATTCATGGGGCTGACGCTGGGATGTGCGGTCTGCCACGACCATAAGTACGACCCATTCACCCAAAAAGAGTTCTACCAACTGTACGCGTTCTTCAACAGCATTGCCGAAAGCGCCATGGACGGCAATGCCAGCGGTCCACCGCCAATCATGAAGGTTCCCACGGGGGCGCAGACCGCCGAACTGACAGCGCTTGATTCGCAAGTGGCCGCGCTTAAACAGAAAATCGCAGAAGAAATCGCGAAGGCGGAGTATGCCGAGCCGACCAGTGCGGCGGGGGCAAACCCGACCGAGCCCAGGGAATATGTCTGGATCGAAGACGACCTGCCGCCGGGGGCCAAGGCGCAAGGCGATACTCCCTGGCAATTCATCGCGAAAGCCGACAAGCCAGTTTTCAGTGGCGAACGGGCGTCAACACGCACTGCTGAGGGGCTGAGCCAGCATTTCTTTACTGAAGCGAGCCCAGGCTTGCGCATTGGCGAAGGAGACCGATTGTTCGCCTACGTTTATCTCGACCCGACCAAGCCTCCCCAAGAGATTATGATGCAATGGAACGATGGCAGTTGGGAGCACCGCGCGACGTGGGGCGAAGATGTCATTCCCTGGGGCAACGCCAATTCGCCCAGTCGGTTCGCGATGGGACCGCTTCCGGAAGTCGGGCAATGGGTGCGGCTTGAAGTCGAAGCCGCCAAAGTTGGTCTGAATCCTGGCGCCGTAGTCAATGGCTGGGCGTTTACACAACACGCAGGAACCGTGTCATGGGATAAAGCGGGAATCATCACCCGGACACCGCAAGCCGGGGAATCGTTCGAGTCGCTGCTGGCCTGGGAAAGTTACGAAAAGGCCCAGTCAAAATCGACTCTTCCGGGGCCGGTTCAGGACGCGATCAAGGCCGAACCCGACAAGCGCTCTGACGCCCAAAAGAAATTGATTCGCGATTATTTTCTGGAAAACGTTCACGCCCGGCTGAAGCCGGTCTTCGATCCGTTGCATGCGCAAGTCGGCGAGGCAGAGAAGAAACGCAAAGAGGTCGACGGAGCGATTCCAGTGACGATGGTTTCGGCAGAAATGGCGCAACGCCGCGATGCGTTTCTATTGATACGCGGGCAGTACGACAAGAAGGGAGACAAAGTTGGCCCGGGCGTACCGGCGGCTTTACCTCCTTTGCCGAAAGACGTTCCGGCCACCCGTCTGGCCCTGGCGCAATGGCTCGTCGCGCCTGAACATCCCCTCACGGCGCGCGTTACGGTCAATCGCTTCTGGCAGCAGTTCTTCGGCACAGGAATCGTCAAGACGGCAGAAGACTTCGGGGCGCAGGGGCAATGGCCCACACATCCCGAGTTGCTCGACTGGCTGGCGATTGAATTCCGCGAAAGCGGCTGGAATGTCAAGCACATCCTGAAGCTGATCGTCACTTCGGCAACCTACCGCCAGTCATCGCGTGTCACTCCCGAAATGGTGCATCGAGATCCGGAAAATGAATTGCTGGCGCGCGGGCCCCGCTTTCGTCTCGACGCCGAAATGATCCGCGACGGCATCTTGTCGATGAGTGGGTTATTAATCGAGAAGATCGGCGGCAGAAGCGTCAAGCCGTACCAGCCCGAAGGGCTCTGGGAAGCGATTTCCTTTATCGGAAGTAACACGGGAGTCTTCAAAGCCGACGAAGGCGAGGCCCTTTATCGCCGCAGCCTCTACACGTTCTGGAAGCGGACGTCTCCTCCGCCATCGCTCGTGACGTTCGACGCCCCGTCGCGCGAGGCATGCACTGTGCGGCGCTCGCGGACGAATACGCCGTTGCAGGCCTTGGTGTTGCTCAACGACAAGCAATATGTCGAAGCGGCGCGAAAACTTGCCGAGCGAATGCTGACTGAAGCCGGGGCGAGCGCCGCCGAGCGGGCGAGCTTCGCCTTTCGCGTGGCCACGTCACGAAAACC
>JAYTRB010000775.1:0-2781 GCA_043746425.1 Planctomycetia bacterium | reverse complement strand
GGCATCGCGCGAAAGACCGCGCGATCGGCACCCGGCATCGATCGCTTCAAAAAACGTCTGTCCGAAATCCCGCAGTTTGGCTTCGCCGATTCCGTAAATCGCAGCCATCTTCGACTCAGATGACGGCCGCACCCGCGCCAGATCGCGTAAGGTCGCGTCGCCGAAAACCAAATACGGGGGAACGCCGCGCGCCGCCGCGATTTTCAACCGCACCTCGCGCAAGTCCCCGAATAAATCGCGGTCAACTCCTTCCCAGGCCGCGGCTTCATTCTTCGACTTTCTGGATTTATCGCGGGAGGAAACCTCTGCCGTTTCTTCTGGGACTCCGCCGGATGCAGATCGCAGCCGGGCCGCGTGCTGATCTTTCATCACCTCCCATGATTTGGCGTTCAGCTTCAAGATCGGATATTCATTGCCGACTCTGTCGAGCAACCCCAGCCCCACCAGCTGGCCGACCCAGTCAGACAGTTCGCGCTGCGAATGTTTCTTGAGCAGCCCGTAGGTGCTCAACTTGTCGTGTCCGCGCTCGCGGATCGCCGCCGTGTCGGCCCCTCGCAGAATCGACGACACGTAAGCGCCGCCGAAACCTTCATTCACCCTGTAAACGCACGACAGAATCTTTTGGGCAATCGCCTGTGAGTCAGCGAGAATTTCGCACTCTCCCGTGCAAATATCGCAGGCGCCGCAATTGTCGGATTCCAATATCTGTCCGAAATATTCCACAAGCGCACGGTGCCGGCAGGTTACAGGCCGGCAATAGTTCTCCATGTCGGTCAGGTGCTGATACGCATTTTCAAGATATTGCGGATCGACCGGCGCTTCTGACTCGCCGACCGATTTTTGCATGATTTTCTTCCACAACATGGCGTCGCCGGTCGAATACAGCAGGATGCACTCGGCCTCGAGCCCGTCGCGACCCGCCCGACCCGTCTCTTGCTGATAGTGCTCGATCGACTTGGGCATTCCCGTGTGCAAGACATAGCGAATGTTTGAGCGATCAATTCCCATTCCGAACGCGACCGTCGCGACGACGACGTCGCATTTCTCTTCAGAAAACAGGTCGTGCACCCGCTTGCGCTCGCTGGCCTCCATGCCCGCGTGATAGGGCACCGCGTTGACTCTGGCCTTCGTCAGCGCCTGCGTCATTTCATCGACATCGCGGCGGCGCAGGCAATAAATGATTCCCGCTTCTCCTTTGTGGCGCTTGATGACCTCAAACGCCTGTTCGTACTGATCGTAGCGCGGTACGACAAAGTAATTCAGATTCGGGCGATCGAAATTGCCGACGAGAACTTCGGCCGTCTTGAGCCCCAGTTGGCTGACAATGTCGGCCCGGACTTGTTCGGTGGCAGTTGCCGTAAAAGCATGCACCGAGGCTTGTGGAAAGAGCTTCTTGAGCTCGCCCATCTGTCGATATTCGGGACGGAAGTCATGCCCCCAATGGCTGATGCAATGGGCTTCGTCGATGGCAAACCGCTGCACGCCGATTTGTTTGAGCAATGCGCGAAACGCACTGGTCGCCAGCCGTTCGGGCGAGGCAAACAGCAGGCGCACCTTGCCATCTCGAACCGCCTGCTCGCCCGCGCATCGTTCTTCACTGGATTGCGAACTGTTCAACTGCACGGCAAAAACGCCGCAGGCCAGAAGGCCATCGACCTGGTCTTTCATCAAGGCGATGAGTGGCGAAATGACAACCGTCGTATCGCCGCGGACGATGGCCGGTGCCTGATAGCACAGCGACTTTCCTCCTCCGGTGGGCAGCACGAGCAGCGAATCGCGGCCCGCAAGCACAGACTGCATGGCGGCAGCCTGCATAGGCCGCAGCTTGTTGAAACCCCAGTGCCGACGGACAACCGCCAGCAGGTCGCTCAGTCCCTGGGCCCCTTTGTTCGTATTGGCCGATTTGTTTGATTTCGCTGCGGGCATGATGCGTCCAGACTATCATGCCGCTGTTCACGTTGCCAGCGCGTTAGAACGGCGGCCGCGCCGCATCCCTTCGAATGTGACACAAGAGGAAAGTTCCCACAAAGGCCACACGCGGCCCGCGAATACGGTCGGTCATTTCAGTTTTTGATGGTCAATGCATAAAATGGCCATCATCTCATCATTCTTATGGCAACTGGCATGGGGAACCAAATGACGATGATCAAGATTCGATGTTGCAGATTCATTTCGTGCTTCGCGGGCATTGCCTTATTCCTCGGCGCCGTCGGCAAAGCCGGGGCAGACTCGAATTGGCCAGGCTGGCGCGGTCCCCGCGGCGACGGACAATCATTGGCGACGAATCTTCCGGTTCATTGGGACGCCAAAACGATCGCCTGGAAGACGCCTCTCAAAGGGGTTGGTCAGTCGTCGCCGATTGTCTGGGACAACCGCATATTTCTCACTTCCGCCCGCGACGAAGGCCGCCAGCGCGTCGTCTTCTGCCTCGACGCCGCCGACGGACATCTGCTGTGGGAACACGTCGCCTGGAAGGGTGCGCCCGAGCCCATTCACCAGATGAATAGCTGGGCCTCGGCGACGTGCGCCACCGACGGTGAAGTCGTCGTGGCCTTTTTCGGAAAAGGGGGCTTGCATGCGTTCACCCTCGACGGCAAATCCCTCTGGTCGCGCGACTTGGGGCCCTTTGAAGGCCCGTGGGGCACGGCGGCCTGCCCAGTAATCGTCGGCGACCTCGTCATTCAGAATGGCGATGCCGACAAGGATGCGTTCATCACAGGGCTCAACAAAAATACGGGTGCAACAATTTGGTCAACGCCGCGCTTCAATTCCCGCGGCTGG
>JAYTRB010000774.1:0-1637 GCA_043746425.1 Planctomycetia bacterium | reverse complement strand
TCCCCATCGGAGGTCGAAAGGCAGGCTAATTGCAGTTCCATCGATTGGTTGCAATGCGCTCGCATGGCATGCTCGGCTTCATCGGGATCGCCGGAAGCGATCGCCTCAACGAGGTGCAAATGCTGGCGCGGCGGGCGCTCCATTTGGTGTGCGATGGCACTCCCCCGCGCCAGCAGTCGGACGAGCTGATTCGCACGCAACGTCTCAACCAGCGCGCGAACACCAGATCGCTGCGCGATTCGCAAATGGAACCGTGAGTCGCGCTCTGACACCTGCTTCCAGTCACTGTGCGATTCGATCAAGTGATCGAGTTCCCCGGCCAGGGCGAGTAGCTCTTCGACCTGCGTCCGAGATAATCGGCCGGTACACTGGCGGACGGCTTCGCATTCCACGGCCGTCCTCAGAATATGTTGATTCCGAAGCTCATCGGAATCGAGCCTGCGCACGCGCGCTCCCCAGCCCGGTTCCGTCTCGAGCAGGCCTTCGCGCGCCAGCTCGCGCAGCGCCTCGCCCACAGGCGCCATGCTCATTCCCAGTTCAGAGGCAAGCGGACGCAGCGGAAGTCGTTGACCGGGCATCAATCGGCCTTCGATGATCCGCTGCCGCAGTTGGCGATGAGCCTGCTGCGCGAGTGTTTCTTGCCCTTCCACGAAAGTTTTTGGCATAACCCCCCTTTGCAATACCACAATGTTCGCACATTGTTCGTAAATTAGCCGCCGTTTCAGGAATTGTCAAATTTGGACCCCAGAATATCGCTGTCGAGAAATCGCGGCCGCCGGCGCTCCCGTGAAATCGTCGATTTCCAGAGTAATCGGCGTGATTCAGCCGGACGCTGAATCGCCGGATGTTTGTCAGCCCGTTTGAAATTGCAGCGCCAGTCTTTCGACAGCGCGCAACACTTTGAGAAGCTTGTGGAACGTCGCGCCGGGGGCGTCGGCAATCGTCGGGGCAAACGACTCCCTTTCGAGCGGCAATTCTGTGGTCGCCGATTGAAATCTTCGGCTCGGTTGACGATGCTGAAAGCAGGCCCTCATGACGGGCCTCAGTCTTTTTGCATTTTCTGGGAGAAATATTTTGCCGTTCAGCAAACTGCCACTTTCTGGTTCGTTGGCGTGTCTGATAGTGATCGTCGTTGGCTGTCCGATGCGACCGCTTCAGGCTCAAGAGATAAAACCTTCGCTCGTGCAGCCGATCTGGCCCGGGAAACCGCCGGGAGAGACCAAGGAACTGCCCCCAGAGCAAGACGTCACCAAGCCCGACCAGAAAGATCCAGGAGGGAAGCGAATCATTCGGTTGACCAATGTTTCCATCCCCACCGTGTCGCTGTATCGACCCGCCAAAGAGAAGGACACGGGCACGGCAATCATCATCTGTCCCGGCGGCGGACATCAGATTCTAGCGCTGAATCATGAAGGAAGCGAAACCGCCGAATGGTTAACAACTCTCGGGGTGACCGGCATCGTGCTCAAGTATCGTGTCCCTACTCGCACGCCCGATGGTCGGCGCTGGCTGGCCGCCGTGCAAGACGCGCAGCGGGCTGTAAGCCTGGTTCGCGCCAAGGCGCCAGAGTGGGAATTGGACCCGCAGCGAATCGGCATTCTCGGTTTTTCTGCGGGGGGCGAGACCGCGGGTTTGAC
>JAYTRB010000773.1:0-4472 GCA_043746425.1 Planctomycetia bacterium | reverse complement strand
GGAATTCAGGCAAATATCGAGGGCAATGTCCATGCAACGGGATATGAAAGTCGGAATGGCAGTCGGCGTAGCCCTGATCGGAATCGTGGGAGCGCTCTTTTTCCGTCGCGAGCCAGAGACCAGGCAAGCTGATAATCCTCCGCCGCTCAAGAACACTGAAGAAATCGATCGGCGCATCGGGGAAAAGGGAAAGATGCCCTATATGAGCGGAGTCGAAGACTCTCCCGAACATTCTGCCCCGGTCCCTCCGCCGCAAAGCGCCGCGACAAAATCAAAGTCGAGAGGCGAACATCGCGATGCGGCCGGCGCGCAATCAAAAGATGGCGACGGGCGAGACCCCGAGGTCGCGTCTCGCAAAACAGGCACACCTCCCGATCCGATTCAATCGCGCAAAGACGAGGCGGCAGATAATATTCCGGCGCACAATCGCGAGTGGGAACCTGCCGGTTCTGCCGGCTTGGGGAACAAAAAAGGAGGCGGAACACAACGATCGACTCCGGCGGCCTCGGCTGGCACGCCTGGCCGATCACACGTCATTCAAGCGGGCGAAACTCTGTCGGGTCTGGCCTCTCGCTACCTGGGTTCGAGCGGCCGCTTTCGCGAGATTTACGAAGCCAATCGCAACGTGCTCAAAAGCCCCGACGATCTGCCAGACGGCGTCACGATCGTCATTCCCGACGGGGGAAAACCACGCGATTCCCAGAAGCTCGCGCCGGGATCTGCCGGCGCCGGAAGTACTGCCGCGGGTGGCTCTGGCGCCGGGCACTCTGGCCTGAAGGCACATCGCACGTCGGTGCGATCGGCCGACTTTGAAACGGACGAGTCACCAGTAGCGGCCCCGCCCAAGAATGACGCGCCGCGCGAGAAGCTGCGGTTCGCGCCGGTGCATCGAGGGCCATTCTCTGCCGGCCGCGCGCCGGCGCAATCCGGTTCATCGAGATCTGAGAGGGCGCCCGGGCGAAAACCCGATACGTCCCGACTCGACCGAATCGAGGACGAAGAACCGTAAGCCGGCCATCGCGAAAATACCCCCTTGGGGTTTGACATCAAAGCCCACGTTGCGCCGGATTGCCGGGGTAACGTGGGCTGATTGCCGTTGGGGACGCTGCCGGGTATTATCCGGTTTTCCTCAATCAAAAGGACGCCAGCATGATCAGTGTGTCAATCGACGAAAGGTTTCGGCGGGTGGTTTTGGCTCTCTGTGTCGGGGTCATTTTCGCCGGGACGATGGCGGCCAACGCGGCGCAAGCAGATGACAACAAGAAAGGGAAAAGCGTGACCCATCAAAGTTTCGGAAAAACGCCGGATGGAATCGAGACGACATTGTACACCGTAGCGAATAGTCACGGGGCGACGATGAAGGTCACCAGCTATGGCGCACGGCTGGTCTCACTGGAGGTGCCTGACCGCGCCGGAAAATTCGCGAATGTGACACTCGGACTCGGCTCGGCCGAAAAGTATGCAGAGCATGCGGCGTATTTCGGATGCACAACGGGGCGCTTCGCCAACCGCATTGCCAAGGGGCAGTTTTCGCTCGATGGCAAGGACTACAAACTGGCCACTAACAATGGCCCCAACCATCTGCATGGAGGAATCAAAGGGTTCGATCGGCAGGTATGGAAGGGGGAAGAGGTCGCGGCTAAAGATGCCTTGGGGGTGAAATTCACGTTCCGTAGCCCGGATGGCGACCAAGGCTATCCGGGAACGCTCGACACGACGGTTACCTATTTCCTTACCGAGAGCAATGAACTGAAGATCGAATACGTGGCGACCGCCAGCGATAAGGCCACCGTCCTCAATCTGACGAACCATGCCTATTGGAATCTGGCCGGCGCGGGGAATGGTGACGTGCTCGGTCAAAAGCTGTTCATCGCCGCCGACAACTGCCTCGCCGTCGATGACGGGTTGATTCCCACGGGAAAGCTCACGCCCGTCAAAGGGACGGCGCTCGACTTTACTGAAGCCCATCAGATTGGCGCCAGAATCGATGAGACGAAGAAGGGGGCCGACCCCGGCGGATACGATCATTGCTATGTGCTGCGAAGCCAGAAAGGAGAACTGGCATTGGCCGCACGAGTTGAAGACCCGCAAAGCGGTCGCGTCATGGAAGTTTACACGACCGAACCGGCCATTCAGTTGTACACATCGAATTTCCTTGACGGCGACGCGAAAAATGGCGGTTTCAAGCAGCATTCGGCCTTCTGCCTCGAGACACAGCACTATCCCGACTCTCCCAACCACCGGGAGTTTCCCTCAACCGTGCTGAAGCCTGGCCAGACTTACAAGCAGACGACGGTGTACAAGTTTCTGACAAAGTAGCAGGTCGGTTGAGTGGGCCATCTTGCAGGTGGGCTGTGCCTGCCTTCAATTGTGGTCACTTAGAGGGCTCAGCCCACCCTGTCGCGCTAACGAGGGTTTTTTTGGGAGCACTCGCATGAGTCGTACAACACGATCCGGATTCGCGTTGACCATTGTCGTTTTTCTGTCTGTCAGCCAGCTGGCGACAGCTGGCGAATGGAAGCCCAAGCAGGCGCCACTCATGACGCGCTGGGCCAAAGACGTCGACCCGGCTAAGACGCTGCCGGAATATCCGCGCCCGCAGATGACTCGTGAAAGGTGGCTCAACCTGAATGGGTTGTGGGAGTATGCCATTCGCCCGAAAGATGACGGGCAGCCGACGAAATTCGACGGCGAGATTCTCGTCCCCTTTCCGGCTGAATCGGCCCTGTCGGGCGTGATGCAAAAAGTTGGAGCGGCTAACAAGCTGTGGTATCGTCGGACGTTTGAAATTCCCAAAGGTTGGAAGGGCGACAAGCTGCTGCTTCATTTCGGCGCGGTTGATTGGGACACGACCGTGTTTGTCAACGGTACACAGGTCGGGACGCATCGCGGGGGATATGATCCGTTTTCGTTCGAAATCACCGCGGCGCTAAAAGCACAGGAAAAACAGGAAATCATTGTCGCGGTCTGGGATCCGACGACCCGCGGCCAGCAGCCCGTTGGGAAACAGCACGACAAACCCGAAGGAATCTGGTACACACCGACCACGGGCATCTGGCAGACCGTCTGGCTCGAACCGGTGCCGACGTCGTACATTCGATCGCTCACGATTAATCCTGATGTCGATAAATCGTCGATCCTCGTCAATGTTGATGTTGCCGGAAGTGCCCCTGAATACGTCGTGGTTGCCACCGTGGCTGCTCCCGACAAGCGCGGGGGTGCAGGCGTTTTTCGTACTCCCGGCCAAGCCGATCGCGGCCAGCACAATCCCACACGTGAACCGTACCGAATCACGTTTGACAAGGGAAATACTCCGCCGCTATGGACCCCCGAGACGCCGCATCTCAGCGACTTGACTGTCGCCTTGTATAAACCCGATGCGAATGGCAAGCCGACCGGGAATGCGGTCGACAGCGTCACCAGCTACTTCGGCATGCGAAAGATTTCCATCGGAAAAGACAAACTCGGCGTCACGCGGCTCCTGCTCAACAATAAGCCAGTGTTCCAAATGGGCCCCCTTGATCAGGGGTTCTGGCCCGATGGGTTATACACGGCCCCCACCGACGCGGCTCTCAAATTCGACATTGAGATCACGAAGAAATTCGGGTTCAATATGGCCCGCAAGCACGTCAAGGTCGAGCCCGCGCGGTGGTACTACTGGTGCGACAAACTGGGCCTGCTTGTCTGGCAGGATATGCCCAGTAGTGCCGATGGCCACATCGCGCCAGGTCAGGGCGAAGGCACCCGATCGCCGGCGACGGTCGAGAATTTCGAGCACGAGCTGAAGGCCATTATTGACGCTCTTCGCAATTCCCCGAGCATTGTCATGTGGGTTCCCTTCAATGAGGGGTGGGGGCAGTTCGACACGGTGCGCATCGCGAAACTCGTGAAAGACTATGATCCCACGCGACTGGTGAACTGCGCCAGCGGCTGGAACGATTTTCCCGCTGGTGATGTGCATGACATTCATGTCTACCCCGGCCCAGCTTCGCCCAATCCTGAAGAGCATCGGGCCGCAGTACTCGGCGAATTCGGTGGACTGGGGCTGCCGGTGAAAGGGCACACCTGGCAGAGCGAAAAGAACTGGGGCTATCGCAGTTTCACGACGACTGAAGACCTGACGGCCGCCTATTTGAATCTGATTACCCGCATGCGGCCCCTCGTAGCTTCGCCTGGTCTCTCGGCCGCCGTTTACACACAAACGACCGATGTCGAAGTTGAAGTGAACGGGTTCCTTACCTACGACCGCGAAGTGGTCAAGATGCCGATCGACTTGGTCGGTGCAGCAAATCGTCGCGTTTACGGGCCGCCGCCGCTCGTCAAAGTGGTTGTTGCCACGTCGCAACAAACGCCCCAGGAATGGCGATTCACGACGACGAAGCCTGCCGACGACTGGTTCCGCGGGAATGCCGATGATTCCAAGTGGGAAGTCGGCCCCGGGGGCTTTGGCACTCGCGAGACTCCCAACACGA
>JAYTRB010000772.1:0-5199 GCA_043746425.1 Planctomycetia bacterium | reverse complement strand
GACGACTCTGCGAATTTATAGCAGGCATTGCCGCAGGTGTCCAAATCGAATTCGCGGTGTCTGACGGGCGCTCGCGGCACGCGAGACGAGCAAGCCCCGACAAGTTGACCGTTCAAGGCGTATCCAGCGGCTGATTCGCCCCTTTCAAGACGGTCGTGCTGCCGACCTCGTGCTTGTAACGGCCGTCATGGGCGGTATTATCTGAATGGAGGAAGAGCCAGCGAAAAGTGGCTTTCTGTTTCGCGTCCCTATTCATTATTTGTTCGGACTTGCGCCATGTTTCATTCTGCTGCGATGCGCGTTGTCGCCGGCCTCTGTCGGTCGGCCCTCCTGCTGGCGACAATGGCTGTCAGTCAGTCAACGCAAGGCATTCGGGCTGGCGAATGGCCTCAAATTCTCGGGCCGAACCGCAACGGCGTTGCCGCCGATGAAAAGATTGTCGATGTGCTTCCGGCTGGCGGTCCGCAGGTAGTCTGGGAGCACAAGATCGGAGAGGGATTCGCAGGGGTCGCCGTCGCTGCTGGGAACGTCGTCGTTTTTCACCGCGTCGCCGACCAGGAGATTGTGGAGGGCCTCGAGCCAACCACCGGGAAGCGCCTGTGGAAAAAGGAGTTTTCGGCGACGTTTTCGGGTGGCCATGCCTCCGACCATGGACCGCGCTGCGTTCCGCTCATCAATCAGGGCTTCGTTTACCTGTTCGGGGCTCGCGGAGACCTTCACTGTCTGGATGTGAAATCGGGCAATCCACGCTGGTCACGCCCAGTCGGCCGCGAGTTTGAAGCCCCGGATGGATTCTTCGGAATCGGCAGCACTCCCATCGTCGCTGGGGACAAACTGCTGGTGAACGTCGGGGGAAAAAGGGGGTCTGGTATTGTCGCTTTCAGCTTGATCGACGGAAAGACCCTTTGGAAGGCCACCGACGAAAAGGCAAGTTATTCATCTCCGACTGCCGTGACGCTCGACGGGGTGCGCCACGTCATTTTTGTCACGCGACTTAGCGCACTGTCGATCGACCCCGAACAGGGAATTGTTCGCTGGCAATTCCGATTTGGAGACCCCGGTCCGACTGTGAACGCCGCCACGCCGCAGGTGATCGATGGGTATCTATTTCTGTCGGCGAGCTATGGAATTGGGGCCGTATGCCGCAAGATCGGCAAAGCTTCGACCGTCGAAGTCTGGGAGAATAATGAAACGATGTCGAGTCAGTTTTGCACTTCGGTTCCACATGATGGATATTTGTATGGCGTGGACGGCAGGCAGGATGGTCCACCGGGGCGACTGCGATGCTTCGAACCTATGACCGGGAAGATTCAATGGACGCAAATTAACTTTCCGGTCGCCAATCTTATTGTCGCCGACGGAAAACTTGTGATCATCACCGACGATGGGACACTCATTCTGGCGAAGGCTGCGTCCACGGCCTACCGTGAACTCGGGAGGGCGAAATTGTCGAAGTCGACGACCCGCGCACTACCTGCTCTGTCGAACGGCTTGCTGTACATTCGCGACTCGACAACGCTGAAATGCGTTGATTTGAAGCGTGCCAAGTAAAACTTCGTGCAAAAGGCCACTGGCTAAGCCCCACCCGGCGGTGAACCGCAGTCGAATCGTCAGAGTAATGACTCAGTTGGGGCTCACCGCCCAAAAATGTTTCGTTTGATTGCAAAGCAAGAATTCTGAATCTTAGCGAAACGTTGGCAGGTAATTCCTATCTCCGCCGAAACAGCAGCGATGGTATTCCATCGATTCATCAGCAACCCTGATCAACTCTCGCTTGAGGGCTCTAGCATGCCCGTTACTCGTCCGTTGGTCGCGATCTTCGTCCTGGTCGTGGGTCTCGGCTCTGCCATCGCCGCCGATCCGACGGCAAGGAGCCTTGTTTCCGCCGACACCGCCGTGATGATCGAAATCTACCAGCCGCTGCAGCTCGTCGAGAATCCGCTGGCTAATGATCTGTGGAAAATCGTTCGGGAATCGTACGGAATCAAGCTGGCGCTGACGTCGCCTGAAGTCGATCGTTTCCGGCAGGCGGCAAAATTCATCGAAAAGAGCCTGGGAACCGATTGGCGGACGGGAATTGGCCGGCTGACCACCGGCGGAATCGTCGTGGCCATTAAGCCGCAACCAGCGCCAGCCGAACCGGCGGTCACCGTCATTGTAACCGCCGCCGACGAACAGACCCTCAAGCAATTCATAGATGCGGTGCAGACCGAAATTCACCGTGCCGCCGCTTCCCTCCCCCAGCCACCTGCCGAACGAACGACTGAAAAAGCTGGCGATGATGTGGCAAACGAGGTCAAATCGCGTGCAGCCGAATCGACCAGCTACCGATCGTTCATCTGCCATCGGGTCGGTAACGGCCATTTTTCGGTCGTCGGCCGGCAATTAGTCGTGGCGAACACGAAATCGGGCCTCGAAGGTGCCCTCGACCGACTGGCCCGAGCGGCGACGACAAGCGCCTTCAATCCCCCGGCGTCATTGCGGATGGTCGATGTCGCCGGAAAGTCGCCGGTCATTCTGGCGACTGCCAACCTGAAAGCGATTAGGCAAGATCCGCAGATTCAAGAACGGCTGCAGTTCCCTTCCAACGAACCTCTTGCTGTGGCGGTTATAGGGGGGTATCTCGATCTGTTCCGCCGGGCCGACTTTGCTGCGGCTGGTCTCTTCGTAGATGGTGCGGCGTACGACTTGAAGGTTCGTTTTCCCGTGGGTACCGATGGCGCGTTCGCGGGCCTGCGCGGTTACTTCGCTTCCGAGGCGAGCCAGTCGGCACCGCAACTTTTGCGTCCGACCGGCACGATTTTTACTGCCGGCTGGTTCCGCGATTACAATAAGATGTGGGACGCCCGTCGCGAATTGTTCAATCCCGACGTGGTCAAGAAACTTGAGGCCGACAATGCGCGGGAAAAGTCTGAAGGGGCGAAAGTCGGCCTGGAAGACATCCTCAAGCTTATCGGCCCCCAGTTTCGGTTCGTGGCAGCACGGCCGCAAGAATCAGTCTATCAAGTCAAGCTCGATGAGCGCCTGCCAGCTTGTGGGTTGGTTGTCTCAGTGCGCGACGAGGCTGCCTTCAGGCAACGGGTTCTGGCCGCCGTCGACAGTCTGCTGTGGCTGGGAGTTAGCTCATCCAATCTGGGCGAGATCAAGTCGGCCGAGTATCGAGGCGCCAAAATCAACACGGTCCGATTCACCGAAAGGCCGGAGATCACTGATCCTGAGAAACTCGTGTTGTACAACTTCGATCCGTCGTATTCGCTGACTCGCCGAGAATTGATCGTTGGTTCAACCTCCGAAATCGTGCGCCACCTGATCGACGAACTTGACCGTCAGGCCGCGGCACCCGAAACAGACGCCCCCGGCCCCGACCGGGTCACAGATCAGCAGACCTTGTTTTTTGCCGAGATCAGCGAGTTTCTAAGCGGCTATCGCGCCAGGATGGTAGGCGATGCTGTTCGAAATCGGCGGCTTGCACCAGCGGAAGCAGAAAAAGAAGTCGAACTTCTGCATCAAGTGCTCAACCGAGTGGGAAATCTTACGACCAGCAACACCATCGCCGATGACCACTTCGACATCAATCTTAGATTAGGTCCGATAATCCTGCCGCAGGCGGACTAAAGCGGCTCAGGGCGGACATTTTCGGGCAGGGGAACTGCCCAGGCGGGGCAGCCGGTTTCGCCGTGCAAACTTGCTCGCGAAATCCAGGGCTACTATAATTTCATTCGATTGTTTCGGATTCGCACGAGACCTCATCCACGTTGGGCCGTCGCGCCCGACGCTGTGCAGGCACGCGTCTGCCGGGGTCCGTTCACATCGTCAGCCTCGACGGGCTGGCATGCCGATTCATCAGCCGGGAGTGGCTGAATTTTCATCAGATCAAGGAGCGTAAATTATGGCGGCGGTTCGAGTTGGAATCAACGGTTTCGGCAGAATCGGGCGGATCCTCTTTCGTGTCATGGCGTCGCGCCCCGCCGAGTTCGATGTTGTTGCCATCAATGACTTGGGAAGCCCTCAGTCTCTGGCCATGCTTCTCAAGTATGACAGCGTTCATGGACGCTTCAACGGAACGGTTGAAGCCACCAAAGACGGCCTCGTCGTCAACGGCAAGCGAATCCGAATTTGTGCTGAAAGAGACCCTCGAAATCTTCCGTGGAAGGCTGAAACGGTCGAGGTCGCCGTGGAATCGACAGGGTTCTTTACCAGTCGCGAGAAAGACGGCAAACCGGGTTATGACAGCCATCTTTCGGCCGGCGCGCGGAAGGTTATTTTGTCTGCTCCCGCGAAAGACAGTCCCGATCTGACGTGTGTTCTCGGAGTCAACGACAATAAATTGACCCCCGAGCACCACTGCGTTTCCAACGCCAGCTGCACAACCAACTGCCTGGCTCCCATGGTAAAGGTTCTCCATGAGAATTTCGGACTCGAAAAGGGGCTGATGACCACCATCCATGCCTATACCAATGATCAGAGGGTTGCCGACCAGTTGCATGAGGATCCGCACCGTTCGCGGGCGGCGGCGCTCAACATCATTCCGACGTCGACAGGAGCTGCCAAGGCGGTCGGGCTCGTCCTCCCCGAACTCAATGGCAAACTGACGGGAATCAGCCTGCGGGTTCCAGTTCCCGCGGGCAGCATTACCGACTTGGTCGCGACGCTGAATCGGTCGGTGACCAAGGAAGAGGTCAATGCCGCCATGAAATCTGCCGCGCAGGGCTCCCTCAAGGGAATCCTCGAGTACAATGAAGATCCGATCGTCTCCAGCGACATCATCGGCAATCCGCATAGTTGTGTGTTCGATGCGGGCTGGACGAGCGTCATCAGCGGCAACATGATCAAAGTTCTGGGCTGGTACGACAATGAGTACGGTTATTCGAGTCGCACGGCAGACCTGATTGTGCGGATCGCAAAGCTCTAAAATTTTTGACACGGCAAGACGGCCTTCAGTCGGGTAGTTGTATTCCAAAACCCGCCAAGGGTCGTCTTGCAGCCGTCAGCGGGAAATCGGCCGCGGCCAATTTTTTCGGACCGGTATGCTCCGAAGCGCGTGTTCCCCCCCTTCTGTGTTGGCCGGCCGGAATTCTGGAAAGACCACCGGACGGCCTTGGCCGATTATATGCAAATCATTATATGCCATTCAGTTGCGCGGATATCTGTCTTTGTCGAGAGGACGGAGGCTGTGTTTTGGCTGGACGTCCCGGCAAA
>JAYTRB010000771.1:0-15141 GCA_043746425.1 Planctomycetia bacterium | reverse complement strand
ACGGATCCGGAAATGATCCATCTGGTCGATTACATCAATCGCGGTAAACCAACGTTGATTATCGACGATCCGTACCCGGCCTTTCAACCTCCCTTGGCGCCGCGCAACCCCAAGCCCCGACCGGGCGGCATGTTCGGCGGCGGTGGGGGACCGCAGCAGCCCAAAGCCGACAATGGATATACCACAAAGCTTTCGAGCGCTCTGGGAATCGTCTGGAATTCGGGTGAGACTGTCTGGGATCGTTACGACCCGCATCCTGACATACGTGAAATGCTCTCAAGTCAACTGGCCGATGTCGTTTACATTGCCCCCAAGAGTGGCGCCCGGCCTGCATTCAATCCCGACAGCCGCATTTCCCGCGGCCTGCAGGAAGTCATGATGTTCTTCCCGGGGGTTCTCGAGCCAGCCAAGAACAGCAAATTGAAATTTGAACCCCTGCTGCAATCGAGCCCCGCGTCGGTGACATATGACTGGGACGAATACATCACCAGCAGCTTTTTCGGCCCTGGTTTGAAAGAGCCGCCCGAAAAGGGGGCCGCCGCAGACCAGAAAATGCGCACTGTCGCCGCTCGCATCACCGGCCCGGCCTCGGGCGCCAATGAGGGCAAAGCGGCCGACATCAACGTCGTCTTCATCGCCGATATGGACATGATTTCTAATCCGTTCTTCATGGTCCGCGATAAAGAGATTCTGAATTTAAAGCTCGACAACGTCACCTTGGTGCTCAATTCGGTTGATGAACTGGCTGGTGAAGAGGCGCTGTTGGCGCTGCGTTCGCGGCAAGCAGAGCACCGCACACTGACGAGCATCGAGACGAGAACCGGCGTTTTTAAAGATCTCGAAAAGGCCGAATCGGCGAAAGCCGAGCAGGGGGCCAAGAAAGCGCTCGAGGCGGCGAATGCCAGCTTCCAGGAGGAAGCCGACAAGATCGACGCTGACAAGACGCTTGACCCGCGGACGAAAGAAATTCGCAAGGCCATGCTGGCGCAGAACAAACAACGCGAGTTGGCCGTGTTGACGACCAATATCGAGAACGACAAACGGCGGAAGGTCAAGAAGGTCAAAGATGGCACTGAGCGCGAAGTTCGTGAGGTCGAAAACTTTGGACGAACGCTGGCGATCGTTCTTCCGCCGATACCCGCCCTGATTCTGGGAATATTCGTGTTTGCCATGCGGATTAAGGGAGAACGGCAGGGCATCGTTCCCGATCGGCTCGTCTCGCGAAAATGATAAATCTCTAATCGATTGACGGCAGAATTAATCCAGAATCGGAATTGCCAATTGGTGATTTCGATCGACATAGTAGGCAGAATTGCGCTTCGAGGAAGATGAATTTATGAACGAAACCCGACGTACCGTCATTTATGTGGCTGGCGCCGCCGTTATGGGCGTGCTGGCCTGGTGGTTGAGTCCCCCGGTCGAAATCTCGCCGGCCGAATTGCAGGCGGCCAAGATTGGCGAGCCATTCTTTAAAGACTTCAATTCCAACGATGCGACTTCAATTCGAGTCGTCGCCTTTGATGAGGTCAAGGCCCGCCATCGAACATTCGGAGTCAAGTTCGAAGACGGAAAATGGACGATTCCGTCGCACCATAACTACCCGGCTGACGGGGCCGACCGCCTGGCCAAGACGGCAACCTCAGTCAAGGGAATTGAGCGCCAGGAACTGGCCGTCGGGGGCGATTCTGAGCAGAGCCACGAAAAACTCGGGGTCGTCGACCCGCTGGACGAAGACGGCACGAAACTCAAAGGGCGCGGGCAGCGCATTACGATCAGCCAGGGAGACACAGCGCTCGTCGACCTGATTGTAGGAAAGCAACTTAAGGATCGGCCAGGTTTTTATTACGTCCGCAAAGTTGGCGAAAATAATACCTTTGTCGCCAAGCTCACGATCGACCTCTCTACGAAATTCGCCGACTGGATCGAGACTGATCTTCTCAAGCTGAAGAGCGACGAACTCACGGAAGTCGTGATCAACAATTACTCGATCGATCAGGCGACCGGCAAGTTGGTTGATGGGGAAATCAACACGTTAGTTCGCGAGAAACCGGCCGACCCGTGGAAGCTCGACGGGCTCGATGACACAAAAGAAGAGCTGGATACCGCGAAGGTCAGCACACTCGTCAGCACTCTCGATGACCTGAAGCTCGCCGGCGTACGCCCCAAGCCCAAGGGGTTGCGGCCCGACCTGTCGCTCGACCCCGACTTTGTCCGTACGCGCGAGGATATCGCCCGCATTGGCGGCGATCTGCAAGCCAAAGGTTATTTTCCGATCGCCGACAAGAGCAAGAGTAAGAGCATCCATTTGTACTCCAACGAGGGAGAACTGACAGCGGCAACCAACAAAGGCATCCTTTACACCCTGAAGTTCGGCGAAGTCTTTCAGGGAGATGAAAAGGCGATCGAAGTGGGCGATATCAAGGAAGTCGGCGACGAGCAGTCGGCGAAAGACAAGTCGGACGCCGACAGCACCGGCAAAGCCCAGAATGACAGCGCGAAGCAATCCAGCCGCTACCTGTTTGTCATGGCCCAGTTCGATGAAAAGTATCTCGGCGCACCTCCCGAAAAACCTGCCCAGCCAGACGGTATGGCCCAGGACGGTGTCGCCGAGGAGGAATCGCCGGGCGCTGACAAGCCGAAAATCACACCTAAGAAATCCCCGAAGGGAAAACCGAAGGCCACCCGGCCTGCGACTGACGCTGATGCTGGCAATGACACCCCCCCTGTGAAATCTGAGTCGCCCAAGCCTGATTCGGCTGCGACCGACAACGACGGCTCAGGCGACGACGCGAAATCTGGCGAATCGAAAGCCGACCGATCGAATGCGAGCAAGGGCGAGGAAGAATGCGGCCCCCCCTCGGCGGTCGATGATGAGCCTGAGACCGCGGACAAAGAAGGGGCTGCCAAGAGCGAAGCCGATCGGAAGACCGAACCTGCCACCGGCAGCAACGACGACAAGACCGATGCGTCGAAGAAGGAAGAAGCGACAGAGGAAGCCGACCAAAGTGAGATGCCGGATCAGCCGGCTGCTGAAAAATCAGCCACGGGAAAATCAAATCCTGCGGCGGGAGGCGCGAATGAGAAAGCAGGCGCCACCAAGGATCCGAAATCGCCAGAGGATCTCAAGAAGGATTACGAGGACCAGCTCAAGAAGTACAAGTCTGATCTGAAGGCTTATGAAGACAAGGTCGCGGCGGGAAAAAAACAGGCCGACGAACTGACCAGCCGCTTCGGTGACTGGTATTACGTCATTTCGGCCGAGAGCTTCAATAAACTGCATCTGAGCCGCAAAGAGCTGGTGAAAGACAAGGGCAAACCCACCGGCGACAAGAATGCTGCCAAGCCGCCAGCTAAAGACCCATTCAACCTCCTCAAGGAGGGGGCGGGTGAGACGCAGGACGACAAGACCGCAGATGAAGGCGAGGAGAGCGAAAAGGGAGAGGGGGCTGACGCAGGTCAGTCGAAGCCGAAGGCAGACGACGATGGCGAGACCAGTCAATAACCACTTTGAAGTCGCCCGCAGCGCAGCCCATGGGGCCAAGGTGAATTCTGACAATCAGTTCGCCACCATTGCCAATGCGATAGAGGCGCGCGGTCGAAGCTGTTGTGGCCGCGGGAGCAGTTGAGGCGGTGAAGAAGTGGGTTCTTACGCATAAGCGATTGACTTCATTCGTATTCAATGTCGCGTAGCAGCTAAATCTGCGTTCCAAGGGAATTAAAATTCGGAGGAATCGCCGCTCCGGGCTCTTCGTGGTTTCTCTTGCTGATTTCGTTGCCGTTCTCTCTGCGTATCTAAACTGCCATCCGAGAACATCGAATCATGCCATTACACACCGCGTTGATCGAAGAGACTGGCGCCCGGTGGCAGCGTTTATTCTTCAAGAATGGCCGACCTCTGCCGGCAGCCGGTTCCGTTTTTCGAAAGTTGGCCGCACTCTGGCTGGCAATGGCACGTTTACCGTGGCGCCGGTTCCAATCGATCGTGCCGTTCGCGGTGCTGGTTCTGGCGGGGTGCGGTGGCGAAGTTTATGAGGAACGACTCGAAAACACCCGCAAGCTGTTCGCTCACATCCAGGTTCTGAATGAGCATTTGCTCGGGCCATGGACTGACCCCGCAACCGGCGTCGGCTTGCGTGTCCCTCTGCAATTTGAAATGTTGCCACCGCCGGTGAAGCCGGAGCCGGCCGCCAATGAAAACGAAACGCCGGCTGACAAGGGAGCTGGACAAAAGCCCGCCGCCGGCGATGAGGCCATCGAGGAAATTCATGACGACCGGCAGCCGACTTACATCAACTTCGAGCTTCCTGGCTTGCGCGGGGCATTCAGGGCTACGCTTAAGGTGATGGGAGAAAACAACACCGCTGCGACTGGCGAAGGGTGGTTGTATGTTATGTCGAACCACGATTTGTACGAAAAGACGGATGAGGCTAAGGAATTCAATAAAACCTTCGTCAATAAGCTGGCCGAGCTGCTGCATGTCACGGTCGAGACGAGCGCCTGGAAAGAAGAGACACACCCGCTCGAGGCCCTGAAAAAACAAGTGTTCGTCAAGCCGATTCGCTACACAAACGTGTCGATCAGTCCTGACGACGACATCGGGGGAATGAAGCGGGAATTCTCGATTTACCTGTGCGAGCAGGGGGAAGTCCAGATTATTATCATGCTTGTGGTTCCCAAAGATTGGGAGACTTCCGAAAAGCTCAGCGAGCGCATTCCCTTGTGCCTCGAAACACTCGTGGTTCCCGGCAGCCAGCTCAGCCGGCCAAATGCCGCCGGTGGAGGGGCGATTGCCGCGCCCGCAAATGGGCCGGGTTTTTGATCAGCGAACAGGTACCAGCTTGCGGCCGAAACGAAGACGAGTTTCATTGCGGATTTCGCTGACGCGCTCGGAAAACAAACGGGGTGACTTTTCATGTCCGAGCGAATTGGGGGCATTTGTGGTTGTACTTCATCCAGTGCCGCCGCACACCCAAAAACCCGCTGGGAGTTGAAACGGATCGCGTTTTTATATCGGCAGTTTTCATTTTCGGGCCGAGTGGGGTCGTGCGTCGTCCCTGCCCATTTTCTGCGTCTTTGCGCTGCCGCGTGAGACATGATCCGCTTTTCATTACCCGAATTGTTTCTGCTCGCAATTCCGATGTGGTTTGCGTATCGCCGCTGGGGTCGGGCGCGGGGAATGACAAGTGCATTGCGGATCGCTCTGCTCGCCATTCTCTTGGTCGCGCTCACGGGTCCTAAGGTCAATTTTGGCGGGAAGGGAATTGATGTCATTATCGTTGCCGACCGCACGCGGTCGCTGCCGGCCGACGCCGAGCCCCGCATCCGTGAATTGATCGAGAATCTGCAGCGCAACCGCGGCCCGGGAGACCGGGTGGGGCTGGTTACGTTCGGCATGAAACCGGCGGTCGAGAGCGTGCTCTCGCACGAATCGAAGCTGCGAGGCTATACGAAGGAGATTCTTCCGGATGGAAGTGACCTGAATGAGGCTCTCCACGAGGCCCTCAGTCTCGTCCAGAGAAACCGGCCGGCGCGCATCATCGTCTTTTCCGACGGCGAAGCGAACGGGGCCTCTCCTACTTCGGCTGCCCGCCGTGCTAACGATCTGGGCGTGCCCATCGACTTTCGCGAGTTCCCCCGACAGCGTACCGGCGATGTTGCGGTCGATTCGCTTCAGCTTCCCGAAACGGTTTCGCCGCGCGAGCCGTTTCAATATCTGGTCTGGGTGTATTCCGATCGCGAGACAAATGGCAAGGTGACAGTCGTCCGTGACGGCGAGCCGATTTCAGAAGATAAAACCAATCGAACATTTACAAGCGGCATGAACCGCCTGTTGTTCCGCGACCTTTTGGAAGAGGGAGGGCTCCACAATTATGAAGTTCGCCTGGAGGTTGCCGACGATCCGCTGATCGAGAATAACCGCGGGGCCGGAGTCGTCCGCGTTGATGCCGGTCCGCGGATGCTGGTGTTGAATGCCGACGGGGCTGATGACAATCTGGTGCGCGCCTTGCGGGCGGGGCGCATACCCATTGATGTGGCTGCGGCGAAAGAGCATTCGCTTGCTCCGGAAAGGCTCGACAGATACCGCGCTGTGGCGATCGAGAATGTGGCGGCTGCCAATTTCGGCCGCGTAAAGATGGAGCGCCTGGCGCAGTTTGTCGAAGACCTGGGGGGTGGGCTCTTGCTGACCGGCGGCGAGCGGAGTTTCGGCAATGGAGGGTATTTCAAAAGTCCGCTGGAGGATGTGCTGCCCGTTTCGATGGAAATGCGCGAAGAACACCGCAAGATGCGACTGGCGATGGCGATTGCTCTCGACCGTTCGGGCAGCATGATGATGACGGTGAAAGGGGGCAAGCAGAAGATGGAACTTGCCAACCTCGGCACGGCCGAGGCGATTCGCATGCTGTCTGCGGGCGATAGCGTGGCGGTCATTGCGATCGACAGCCAGCCGCACGTCATCCAGAAGATGACCCCTGTCGAGAATCCCGAATCGATCGCGCAAAAAGTGATGGGAATTCAAAGCGAAGGCGGCGGCATTTTCGTATACGAAGCCCTCGTGGCTGCGGGCCGGCAGTTGATGGATTCGGAACAGGCGACGAAGCACATCATTCTCTTTTCAGACGCCAACGACAGCGAAGAGCCGGGCGATTACCCGACGCTGCTGGCCCAATTCGAAAAGGCCGGCATTACGACGAGCGTCATTGGCCTGGGAACGCCCTCTGACTCAGATGCCAGACTGCTTGAGGATATCGCCCGGCTTGGCCGCGGCAACATCATGTTCACCGATGACGCCGAAGAATTGCCGCGGCTCTTCACGCAGGAAACAATGAGCGTGGCGCGCAGCAGTTTTATCAAGAAGGATTCTACGACTCAGCCGGCGGGAATCGCAGGTCAGTTGATTCCCAGCGCCCGCCTCATGGGTGAGTTCGCCTCCGGATCGTTTCCGAATGTCGACGGATATAACCTGAGTTATCTCAAGCCCGATGCGACGCAGGGGGTCGTTTCACAAGACGAATACGCGGCTCCCTGGTCGGCCTTCTGGTATCGCGGGCTGGGTCGTGCCGCGGCAATTACGGTCGAAGTCGACGGGCAGTATTCTGGTTCGTTCGGCGCGTGGGACGAGTACGCCGATTTTCTCATCACGCACGCGCGCTGGCTTCTGGGAGGCGACACCCCTGACGACGTCTACCTGAAGATCGAGCGCGAGGGGCAAGATGCAGTCGTCTCTGTCGAACTCGATCCTGATCGCCCGACAAAGATCTCGGGCGACGCTCCCACGTTGAGTATCCTTCCTCCTTCCGACGAACGCGAACAATTACTCGACCTCCCGTTTCAATGGACCGGGCCGAATTCTCTGCAGGCACGATTCAAGCTGGCGCGCACAGGAACATATCGAACGCTGGTGAAAATGGGGGGCCGGAACGTCGTTCGCGGCCCGGCAATCACTCTTCCGTATTCTCCCGAGTTCATGCCCCGAGCCGGCCTGCCTGAGGGCCGCAAGGTTCTCTCGGCCATCAGCGAATTGACCAACGGTCGCGAACGGCTGGATGTGCTGGAAACACTGACTGATCCCCCGCGCTCAACCCGCATGACATCGCTCTTGCCGGTCTTGTTCATTTTGTCGGTCGTGTTATTGCTGGCTGAAATCGCCGGCCGGCGGCTGTCGTTGTGGTCGAAGCTCGCCGACTCGCTCGAGATGGTGGTTGGCGGAGGGGCGCGGGAGGATCTGGCTGGCGCGCCAAAGCCGACCTGGGCGCGGCAGTTCCGTGAGAAACTGGCGATGCTGATTGTGCGGCGAGCGGCGAAACCGCCAGCGACGGCAGCGGGTGACACCACAGGGTTAACACAAACGGCAGCCTCGAAGCCGGCAGCACCGACTTCACCAGCGACCACGGCCACCGATAAAATCTTTGAACAAGCCAAGCGACGCGCGCGGAAACGACTGAACGACTAGCGAATGATTCGTACACAGGCATTCCGATTTGCGACTCAGAAACTGACCCGTTATGCCGGCTTATTCGGCTGTTTCGGATTCTAGTCGTCTTCCCTTTTAATGAGTTGCAAATGCCGCTAAACTCTCGGCTCGACATGGCCCTGTCTTCGGCGTGGTTTTGCTGGCCCGAATCCACACTGGAGCGGGCCATGTCGTTTTGTTTTCTACTGCTGCCGCCATGTTCCCGCTGGCACATTCCCACAGGTTTGCCAAATTGCATGCCAGTCGTTTGGCGGGCGCGATTGAGCACAGATCGGGCACCTGGTCTGGTGATTCGGCCTGGAAGCCGTCGTGGTTTTCAAGCAGGCCGTTGCCAGTCAATGAGTTGCAATTCGACATTCTCCTGGCCGCGAAAACGATTGATGTTGGCGGCAAAACTGATGGAGAACGGCCCGTTCACCGCGGCGATCTCGTCGGCCCACTCGCCGCGACCAAATGCAATCGCCCGCATGATTTTTCCGTAATGTCTGAGGCGCAAGTCGAGATGCCGCTCTCCTTCGCCCATTTTGCGCGGCGGCTCAGCGAGCTCTACGTTTGTACTGGCCAGGACGGGACGGGGGTTCGCCCGGCCGAACGGCCCCAGCCGCTCAAGTTCGGTAACGGCCCGCAGCGTCAAGTCTGCCAGCCGCACTTCGGCGTCGATCTGAACTTCAAGGTCTGCGTTTTCGATCCGCTGATTTTCAGCGGCATACTGGCAAAATGCCTGGCGGAACGACTCGATTTTTTCGGGTGCGATCCGCAGTCCGGCGGCGGCGCGGTGGCCGCCAAACGTGATGAGATCGGCCGAGCAGGCAGTCAGACCGGCATGCAGATCGAGCTGGCCAAATGTGCGGGCCGAGCCTTGGCCCGGCTGGTCTGAGGCGGGAATCGCGATGAGAATGACTGGTTTTTGATAGTGCTCGGCGACGCGGCTGGCAACGATGCCGATCACTCCGGCATGCCAATCGCGATTGTCGAGAACAAGTGCCGCCTGGTCGACCCATTCGGGCCGCGCGGCAATCAGTTCTTTGGCCTGCTTTAAAATTCGCCGTTCGACCGTCTGGCGGGCCTTGTTCTGTTCTTCGAGGTAGGCGGCCAGCATACCAGCCCGCTCGGGGTTGTCGGTTGTCAGGAGTTCTACCGCCAGTCGCGCCTGCCCCAGCCGCCCGGCAGCGTTGATCCGCGGAGCGATTGAGAAGGCAATGTCTTCAGCGGCGAGAACTTTTCGATCGGTCAGCCCCGTTGCCTGGAACAACGCTTTCAATCCGATGGACGACCGCTCGCAAAGGCTTTTGAGCCCGTACCGCACAAGAACCCGGTTCTCGTCGAGCAACGGAACGACGTCGGCAATCGTGCCAATCGCTGTCAATCCGATCGCCGAAAGTAGAAACTCGCGCATGCGAGGCGTGGCCTTCTTGCCATCGCCCAGTCGGGTGCAGATCGCCCATGCGAGCTTGAACGCCACCCCCACACCACACAGATCGGCAAAAGGATATTCGCCGCCGGGAAGGCGCGGATGAACCACCACTGTTGCCTGCGGCAACTCGGGCCCCGGCTGATGATGATCGGTGATAATGAGCGCCAGACCAAGCTGCCGGGCGAATTCAGCTTCACGAACGCTGCTAATCCCGCAATCGACGGTGACGACCAGCATCGCCGGATCGCGCTCGTGCAGCGTGGCCAGAGCATCACAGTTCAGTCCATATCCCTCTTCCAGACGGTGCGGCACATAATACTCGACACTTCCCCCGGCAAGTTTCAGGCAATGCCAGAGCAAACTGGTGGCAGTCACCCCGTCGACATCGTAGTCGCCGTAAATGGTGATGCGGCGGTCGTTTTTTAGGGCTTCGACGATGGCGTCGGCCGCAGCCGAAACACCGGGAAGCCGCTCGGGATCATGCAGCTCGGTAAGCCGCGCATCAAGAAATGCACAGGCCGGTTCGGGGGAGTCGAAACCGCGCGCAATGAGAATCTGCGCCAAGACCGGTGAAACTTTCAACTGGCTGGCGAGGCTGCCTACGCGCGCCGCGTCAAACGGCGAGAAGCGCCACTTTTTGGGCATCGAAAAGCCTTAGGCCATCGCTTTGCGGCACGAAAAGCCGTGACCGTCGGCAGTCATTACAGCAAACCTCAGAGGGGCTGTCAAAGGGATGGCATCGATGCGGATGGATGGCGCCGCTTGAGAGGCGAACAAATACCGCGTTTTCGCGGTGCAATAGGCCTGCGACCGTGGGCGCCTGGGGCGGGACTGATTATTTTGTCGATTGGCCCTTGGGGGGCGCAGCTTTCGATTGTTTTGAACTGGCCGGAGGTGTTGCCGGAATCGATGCTGCACCCTGTGCGGGGGGCAGCCCGGTTTCGAGCACTACTTGCTTATAGCGCCACAGATTCGGATCGAACGGTTTGCGACCGAAAATGCCGGTGGGCGTGTTGACTTTGACGTCGCTGAAGACATGCACGATTTCTGCTCCGGTAACATCCGTAAGCATGACCGCTTTGGGAATGAATTCTTTGTCATCAATGATGATGACGGCCGTATTCCAGTTCGCCGCGTCCTGCTTTTCCTTTGATCGAATCTGCAGCTTGATCTCGCCTTTGCCCTTTGAATTGAGCAGCTTGAAATCTCGGTATCGTTTCTTGGCCCGATCAACCTTCATACCAAACAAAAACGGCAAGGGACCTTCAATAATATTTTGCCCCTGGCTTTCGGGGGGGATGGTTACTTCCTCGTAAGTCTTGGCCTTCTCGTCGATCCGGATGACTTTTTTCCCATTGCAGACCCAGCGCTGGGGGTCCTCTGACTTCACGGTATAGGGGGTTCCTTGAGCATCGACCTTTCGGCTGACCATGCCCTTCTCGATCTTCAACCCGCGGAATTCGTAGTTGCCTTTGTCGGGGGCCTCGAAATCGACGTTTCCCTCGGCCCGCGTATCAGTTCCAAACGTCTTGTCGTATTTGAATCGCGTAAAACTGGCTGTCATGCTTTTGAAGCGCGACGTGTGCGACTCCCAAGCCTGCAAAACCTCTTCGACCTCAGGGCTGACATGTTCGATATGAATTAAGGGTTCTGGTGCGCGGGGCCTGGGTTGCCGAGCCCCCTTGCCAGCAGCAGCCGCAGAACCGCTCTGTGGATTGTCATCCTCGAGAGGTGTCTGACGCTGACGCGGTTGGGCGTCTTCGGCTTGCGCCGGCCTGATTGCCGATTTATTCTTTTTCGCCGCGTTCTGCGCCGAGAGATCGGCCACAAACGACAGGCACAAGCTGCTGATGGCCAGACCGGCAATGACCGGTTTCAACATGCGTGACATGAATGCGAGATTCCTTCCCGACAGACCATGATTGACCCGTAGAACACGGGGCGGGGATGCTAGCAGAGGAGGCGAATTGCGGCTATAGCGTTTCACAATCGATGAAAATTCTACATTCGTTGTGCTCTGAAATGCGGTGCGCTCGCGAGCGCCTTCAGGCGATTCTCACCCCTGAGAAATCGAAGAAAGGCGTCTCTTGACACCCTTTGAAAGCACCACTACCATGAGGTCGGAACATGGGTTTTTGACCCAAAAACGGCCAATTTCGCGAGAAAGGACAGAGTAATGACCCACGTCGTAGCCGAGCCGTGTTTCAATTGCAAATACACGGATTGCGTCGTCGTGTGCCCGGTGGAATGCTTCTATGAGGGGGAGTCGATGTTGTACATCCACCCCGAGGAGTGCATCGACTGTGAGGCGTGCGTTCCCGAGTGCCCAGTGGAAGCCATCTTCCACGAAGACAATCTTCCAGAAGAATGGAAGGATTACACGGCACTGAATGCCGAATTGGCCAAGACATGTCCTGTGATCACCGAGAAGAAGGAGCCATTGGCCCCCCGAGAATAGTCTGGCTCTGGTAACTGTGGTTAGCCGAGTGTGATGGCCCCACGTGTTGATGAGCCCCCTTTGGTGATCAACCGCACCTGGAACTCACCGGCCACTTACGGCGGCAATTGCTGAAGTATTTTCTACGGTATTCCGGACGTCGTTACAAAGTGCTTACTTGAACCCTCGTGTTCATCGGTTGAGTACGAGGTGTTTTTTATACGCGGCTGCGATTCGTGTTTACTGCGCGACGATTGTCAACGGCAGCCCGGTCCATAAGGAACGAATTGCAGGTTGGGCTGTCGAATTTGCCAAACGTTCGTTGCGTCGCCTAAGGGCGCCGAGCGTTAATGTCGATCATTTGCCTTCGCCGTCGAGATCGGTTCAAAAAACTCTTGTGGCGACAGCTTTTTGAGTTCGCCGTTCGACATGAGCTTTTCACAGTCGGCAATCATCTTCTGTGCAGTCGCGTCGAGGGTCCAGTTGAAGCGATGTTCGGCGCGAAGATGCAACCCGTTGAGGTGGCTCGAGTGCAACGTCACCTCGACAGGCAGCATTCGCCGGCGTCGTAACACGTCATGCACCGCCAGTCGGGGCCCGGGGAGCAGCGCCCGCTTATTGACGAGATAGTTCAGTCGCGCCGCCCAATCGAGGTAATTCAAATACGCCTCAAGGATTTCGGACGACTCGCGGTCATCGCTTTTGATCTCGTACGACAAACCGGGACTGCTCAGTGTCAACAGCCGCCGCTTGTCGTCGTACGATTCTTTGAACGCCGGGGTCAGCTGAAACTGAAGCAGGCTGGCCAGTTCGCGGGCCTCGGACGTATCTTTTTCTTGGAGCGAGACGATGTGCTTTTCGGTGTTCTTTACCGCCCGAAACAGGCGATTCTCGATGTATTCAAAGGAGAGTTCGGTTTGCACGAGGCGGGCGCCGTCGATAATGACAAATCGCGAGTGCGCCGGCTCGAAGATTGTCATTTGATTTCCCGCACCAGAGGCATCGAAGACCCGGCCGGCATGAAACAGCGCCGTGCTGCGTCCGACGAGTCTGGACGGCGCGGTTTTCTGAGCGGCCGCGGGCACAACCCTGGCGTCGAAGATTTGCGTGTAGGCACGAAAATCCTGAGCTGACACGATGGTCGCGCAGTGCAACAAAAAAACGATTCCGGCCAGACCGGAAACCGGTTTGTGGAACATTGATCGTTCGGACGAAATGTGTGTGGGAATTCGAGAGACGAGAGGGGAGCGGGACAATACCGCCAACTCCCTTTCGACGCAAGCTAAGTTTTGCGGAAATACGCAGGCGCAATTCAATGCAACTCAGCCAATCGCTTGCGACGTTCAGGCTGAAGGAACTATAGTCATCGGAAGTTACCGCGGGAGTTTCTCCTAGCCTTGTCGTAATGAGATTTTTTGCCCCTCTAGAGGTCGTTCATTTTGCGAAAACGAATCGTGCTCGGCGGACTGGTATTCGTATTGGGCTTGGCATTCTCAGCAATTTTTGCCGGTGACGCTGAAAAATCGGCGACTGATTGGCCGCAATGGCGGGGACCCCACCGGGACGGCGTTTCCCAGGAGAACGGATTGCTGCAGAAGTGGGGAGCCAAAGGGCCGCCGCTGGCGTGGAAGACAGACGGGCTGGGCAGCGGATATGCCAGCGTCGTCGTCGCCGATGGTAAAATCTTTACGATGGGCAAGCGCAAAAATGTCTATCTCATTGCCCGCGATGGGCAGGATGGCCATGAACTTTGGGCCACTCAAGTCGGTGGCAATGGCGGCGATGACCCGAGCAGCACCCCCACTGTGGATGGCGATCGAGTTTACGCTATCGGACCAGCAGGCGATCTCATCTGTGCGCAGGCAGCCGATGGCAAAGAGCTTTGGCACAAGAGCTTCACCCGCGATTTCGGCGGATCGGTTCCGACCTGGAAGTTCTGCGAGTCCCCCCTGATCGATGGCGACAAGCTGATTTGCACCCCGTGTGGAGATGACGCCACCGTCGTCGCCCTCGACAAAATGAATGGAAACACGATCTGGAAATGCACCGTGCCAGGCGGGGCAGGGAATGGTTCTGGCTATTCATCGATCGTCATTTCTGAGGCCGCCGGAGTGCGCCAGTATGTTCAACTCCTGGGCCAGGGAACAGGGTGCATCGGTGTTGCCGCCCAGGATGGCAAACTGCTTTGGAAGTATCCCCGTGTCGGCAACGGAACCGCCACCATTCCTACGCCAATCGTCCACGACGATTACGTCTTCTGTTCATCGGGCTACGGTACCGGGTCGGCGCTGCTTAAGCTTTCTCGATCTGGCGACGGGGTGAAGGCCGAAGAGGTGTATTTCCTCGCTGGAAATGTCTTCCAGAACCATCACGGCGGCCTGGTGCTCGTCGGCGATTACGTCTACGGCGGGCACGGCCACGGCGAAGGCTTTCCGACCTGCGTCGAACTTAAGACCGGAAAGATCAAATGGGGCGGTAAGCTGCGCGGGCCGGGTTCCGGTTCAGCGGCCGTCGTTTACGCCGACAAGCAGCTTTACTTTCGGTATCAGGACGGCCTGATGGCTCTGATTCAGGCCAGTCCCAAAGGATTCAAGCTCGACGGCAAGTTCAAGATTCCACACGTTCCCGACGCCCGCGAAAGCTGGACGCACCCGGTCGTCCTGGACGGAAAACTCTATCTTCGCGAACAAAGTCAGCTGTTCGTCTATAACGTCGCCGCCAAATAGTTGATCGGATGGCAATCCAGAGTTTCGTGTTCGAGGAAGATTGACGTGTCGAACAGGGAGCGAAAGCTGGCGTTCGTGCTGCGTGCGCTTGGTTTTCTCGACCTTCTGGCGATTTTCGCGGTCGTCATTCCATCGGCCTGGCTCAGTGTGGCCCACGCCTGGGCCGGGCTGGGGCCGTTTCCCGCGGAACCCATTGCCGAGTATCTGGCGCGATCGACTTCGGCTTTGTATGCGTTACACGGGGCGATGGTGGTTTTCATCTCGTTCGACGTGGGGCGATATGAGCGTCTGATCCGGTTCATGGCACTGGCCGCGCTGGTGCATGGTGCCGTCATTCTGGGAATCGATGTCGCATTACAAATGCCAGCGCTGTGGCGCTACAGCGAAGGTCCCACTTTCGCCGCGACAGGCGTCATTGTGCTGTGGATGCAAGGTCGATCGCGGTAGACGAATTCGTCAGAATTCGTGGCGTCGTCTGCTTTTCTGTCGAGACTCAAGTGCGTTGCGCGACGAGCGAAATATCGATCTTTTCCAAAAGCTTGCATCATCCTGACCAAGGGGAGGCCGGAATTTTGCATCAACGCAAGCGACG
>JAYTRB010000770.1:0-3939 GCA_043746425.1 Planctomycetia bacterium | reverse complement strand
CAGCACGATGCGGCGGCAACCGGCCTCGGTGAGCACCGATTCCCGCTTGTGCGGGTCGTATTCAAAGTCGTCATGAATTTTCAACGTGGGCGCGTGTTGCGCGCACCAGCGGTACAATTCGACCATCGCCGGTCGGTTGGGCTCAGTCATGGCAATGATCAGCGGCGTGCGGGCGTCGTCGATCAGCACGCTGTCGGCCTCGTCGACGAGGGCAAAGTAATGGCCGCGCTGCACGAGCGGTTCATCTCCGGTTCCAGCGCTGGCCGCGTCGGCCCGCAGCCGGTCGCGCAGAAAATCGAACCCCAGTTCCTTGGCCGTGCCATAGGTGATGTCGCGGGCGTACTGTTCGCGGCGTTCATCGGTCGCCTGCGGAGTCTGAATGCACCCGACTGAAAGGCCCCCGAGTTCGTAGGCCGCTCGCATCCAGTCGGCGTCGCGCTGCGCCAGATAGTCATTGACGGTGACGACGTGGCTTCCGCGGCCGGGAAGGGCTCGCAAAAACGTCGGCATGAGGGCGGTGAGAGTCTTCCCTTCGCCAGTGTGCATTTCTGCCAGGCCGCCCTCGAAGATGGCAACGGCCCCCATGATCTGGACGGGGTAATGCGCCATGTGCAGCGTGCGGCGTGCGGTTTCGCGAATGAGCGCGAACGCTTCGGGCATGAGTCGGCGCAGATCGATGCCCGATTTGGCCCGCCACCGCAGGTCGAGACCCAGCTTCCTGAGTTCGGCTTCGCTCACTGATGAAAGCGCGTCAGAACGCTCCACGATTTCTGACGCCAGCCGGCGCCAGCGCCCCAGCCGGTTGGGAAGGAAACCATTCACGAAATCTTGCATCGGCAGTTCGTACCTTCTGCAACGTTTCATGTCAGGAGAAGACTTCAGCGAATCGGCCGGCATCAGCGCGGAGATTGTGGCTGACTTTGCGGCAACAGCCGCTTTGTCACGTTGGTTTCGAGGACGCCGAAGGCCGCTTCCTGGCGTTTCAACGATGTACCCAGGGCCGCCCACAGACGCTTGGCCGTATAGTAATTCATCACCAGTCGCTGGGAAATCTTCACCGGAGTGGAGGTGGTCCCCATCAGTTCGGGGTTCAGGCCGAAATCCAGAATCAGCTCTTCTGGCGAGCCGGTGACTCTTGCGAAGTTAGTGTAGATCGGTTGCAGCGCGGGGGGCTCGAAGGTCGGCTGAATTTCCTGGCCCGAGGCGAGAGCGGCGGGGGCTGAACTTGCTTCATTGCTTCGTTCGATTGCCATTCGGGTTCTCCTGATTGTACTTCAAGCTGTGTCTTTGAGGCGAAATGGACTACCTGATAAAAACAGTGCCCGGTGGCGCATAAGCCGGGGAACTATAGGCTGGCGAGGGACCAAATCCATAATTCACATTCCCGTAGTTGACGCCCCCGTAATTGACCGGGTCGCCCGCCGTAGGATAAGCCGGCGCGGCAACCGGCGGCCGCGAGTCGGCATTAACCGGCGCTGGCATGCAATAGGCGGCATCGTTCATCCCCGAACCAAAATAGGCCGCCGAGTCGGGCTGCGTGTAAGGCAAGCCGATGTAACGCTGGGTGCATGCCCGCCGGAAGTAAATCCCGTGCAACTTAAATTTACGACACATTGATTGGCAAAGGGTGCGGGAAGGCTGGTTACACGGGGAATCGTACATCGCGACTCCGTCAACGTAAACCCGATCGGCATAGTTCGGATCACCGGCCGCGGCCGGTCTGGCGAGCGTGAGACAGCAGCCAGCGACCGCGAACATGAAAACCACACATTGTTTGAACGCGCGAATCAACATTGGGAATTCTCCCCCAAGAAGCAAGTTGGTCTGCCGCCGTGAGAACTGACAGTATCAATTTTCGGAATTTGTCGAGTGAGGCGCTAACCCCATATGCAGCGGCTGTAGGAGTTTGGCCTGTTATTGCGGATGAGAGACCGGAAGAAGCCCTACAACCCGTATATTTTCTCATAGAAGCGGCATCTCTTTCGCGCGGGGCGCCCTCGAGCAGCCGCAAGGGGGCGCTGCCGCAACCTCTGATCGTACGCTGGCAGCCCCCATTTCATGGTTTATGGAAAGCCGGCCGTGGCACGCCGTCAGGTGGCCGACATCTTTGGTATTACGGTCGCGGGCCCGACTGTAGAATTGCCGGCAACGGCCGCCCATTGCTAAACTCTGACTCGCTGCATCTTCTTCAACCACATGCAATTCTTAAAAAAGCCTCTGGGAACCCGCACTATGACGACACCGCTCATCGATACGACGTTGCAACTTCTCGATTTCTTCCGTGAACGGACGCTGGGAACTGTGGCCACGATCGAAAAACTGCCGGACGCGGCCAAGGCATTGGGTTGGCGGCCAGGGCCGGGCAGGGCGCACATGGCCTGGCAATTCATGCACATCGGCATTACCGAAGAACTCTTCGCCACCGATCGTTTTCTGGGAACGCCACCGGCATACGCCGAACTGGTCCCCCGGTTCAGGGGGGGAAGCACTCCCGACGACAACATTCCTTCGCTGTCGACGATTCGCGACGTTCTCGCCCAGTCGCGCGAGCATTTGCGAAACACGGTTTTGCGGTTTTCTGAGGCCGATCTCGCCACGATTCCACCGGCCCTCAAAGAGCGCGGCATCAGCATCGGCAAAGCCCTGCAGATCATCCTCTGGCACGAAGCACATCATCAGGGGCAGTCGCACATTACGCTGAATCTGTTCAACGCTTCTGCCGCCCGGGGCTAGGCGCGTGTGCGACCACGAACATTCATGACACCCGTCGATTGATTCCGCGACAGGCAGGCGCGCGGCAGTCACTCGCGCCCGCCGATCGCTTGCGGATTCGCCAACCTCAGGAGTCGCAGCGTGAGTCAAGCCGACAAGCCTTCGATCGTTTACCGCGACGATATTCGCCCGCAAGTGGACGAAATCATCGCCCTTTATCGCGCAGCGCCGCTCAATCGGCCGATCGACGACCCCTCGCGGATTCAGCAATCGTTCGATGGCTCGAATATTGTCTTAACCGCCTGGGCCGGCGACCGATTGGCGGGGGTGATTCGCGCCTGGTCTGACGGGGCCCGCGACGGTTACATCTGCGACCTGGCAGTGCATCCCGAATATCAGAAGCTGGGAATCGGACGGGTACTGCTTGAGCGCGTCGTCGCCTCTGAACGGCAGGTGCAGTTCGTTCTTCGCGCCTCACCGATTGCTATTGATTACTACGCGCACATCGGCTGGCAAAGAATCGAAAATGGCTGGTTCTGGCCGCGAGAAGCCTAGCGCGTATATAATGACGGGGCCATGATTCAAGCCACTTCATTTGCTCTTCTCGCCGCAGCGCGACACCCGCAACGGCGACTGGTTTTCATCGCCATTGTCTTCGCAGCGCAAGCCTCACTGGCCTCTGCTGCAGACAAGTTCGAAGAAGCCCACGTGCATTTGCAAAGAGGACGCGTCGACGAGGCCATCGAACTGTACGACGAACTGGCGAAAGCCGATGCCCAGCCCGTGCGACTGGCGATCGCGCGCAGCCGCTGCTTCGAATTTCGCGGCGAATGGACGGCAACGACCGAAGTTCTCGAAGCGGCCTCGAGAACGAAAGCCGCGGCGGGAAACGCACCGCTTCTGGCGCGACTCGCCGAGGTGTACCTGGCGCAGGGAAGATTCGACGACGCCTCGCGCACGGTGGCACAAGCCCTTGAGATAGACGCCAACCTGCCGCACGCGCGGCTGGTCGAGGCCGATTTCAATGCGGCCAGCGGTAAACTGAAACAGGCCGACGAGGGGTACCACTGGTTCGTCAAGTTTTACAATCAGAACCAGCCCGAAGATGCCGAAACGCTGTTGCTGGTGGCGCGTGGATCGGCACAATACGCCCGCTGGCACAGCGTACCGCAGATCTTCAATTTCGTCGTCAATACGTTGTGCGTCGACGCTCTGGCCAAAGACAAA